>JBFXAV010000129.1:0-6903 GCA_050183935.1 Candidatus Korobacteraceae bacterium
TGTCGAAGGCGAGCAGATTGCCCTGTCCAAACCAGGCAGTGACGACAGCTCCGGAGTCAGTAAAAAGTGGTTCGAGGTTGGGAGTACCGGCGCTCGGATCGGCAAGCAACTTCCAGATGAGAGGCCGGTCAGGTAGCGCGCTTGCCGGCGCGGCAAACGGCGAGAGCGCAGCCAGGAACGCAGCGTGGTTGGTGGTGACATCGATGTAGGCTCCGCCTAGTCGCAGACGGGCGTGGAAGGGCGTTTCCACAAAACGGCGCAGCAGGTCGGGCGGCGGCGGAATGGCGGTGAGAAGGTTATGCATGAACGCGCTCCATATGCCAGGTATGCAGGAAGCGTGCGGCCGGGTGCGGGGGTCCTCCGTAGGAGAAGAGCCAGCATTCCAGGGATGCGATGCGGTCGATGATGGAGCTGCGCCGGTGGGCGGCACCGGTGAGTTCCGGAGGAAGGCGCTCGGCGCTGCGCAGGAAAAATTCGCAAGCGAGATTGGGTTCCACGGGGGTGAGACGAAGTTCCGGCGGGGAGATGCGCCGAACAAAGATGAGCCGCGAGGGAACGCAGGATTCCGCGGAACGTATGTTCAGGACCGCGGGATCGACTTCAAACGACATTTCGCCGTTCATGGCGAGTCCGAGTGTCTGGCCGCGCAGCTCAGGGAAGTGATTCACAGCGTCGGGGAGAAGCTTGACGGGTACGGTGAGTCCGTGGGCGTGGAGGTCGTCGCTTTCCGGGCGAGCGGAGATATAGGTCCAATCATCGGAGAGGAGGTCGAAGCCCGACTGGCCCATGGCTGCGGCGAGGGTGGACTTTCCCGCGCCGGAGACTCCAGCGAGCAGCAGTCCCGAGTTGCCGGCAGTGAGACACGCGCAGTGCAGGGGAGCTATGCCGAGAGAAGGGCCAAGCACGCCTATGGCAATGGGAAGCAGTGTTGACTGCCAGAAGGAGGAGTTGCGTGCAAGGCCCTCGCTGATGGAAGCAGTGATCTCCCGGCGCAGGAGGTCGAAGGTGAAGACGTTGCCGGCTCCGAAGGAGGCGAAGAGCAGGTGATCTCGTCCCCGAAAGCGAGGCTGGTGTTCGTTGATGTGGCTGTCACGAGTGGTGACAATAACGGTGAGAGTGAAGGAATCGGGTGTGGTGACGCTTCTTTCCTCCGAGTCTTCCTCTGTCGCATCTGGTATTGCACGGAGAGAAGCAAGCAGGCTGCGCGAGTTCGAACGGACGCGACACAGGGCTCCGGCGATGATGAAGCTCGCACGAATGGAGGAAGCAGGAGCATCGATGATGGGCGCAAGGCACATGCGAGGCCACTGTAGCGCGAAACGCCTTGATAAACGTGGGCTGGAAAAGAAATGACAAGCGCGTGACAGTGCCATGACAAACCACGGCATGAGGGCAACGTAATCTCTGCTGCCATTGGGTGTCCTGATGCCGGGCAAAGTAGTTTTCTTTTTTCCTTCCTTTGCAAGCACGGAGGCGACTGCACCGCTGGGAATTCTGGCAGTGGCTACACCACTGCTGCGCGCGGGGTACAGCGTGCGGCTGATTGACTCCACAATTACACCCAACTTCAAGAAGCGAGTTTTAGAAGAAGTACAGGATGCTATTTGCCTGGCGGTTTCGCTGGTGACGGGGCCGATGATCCGCGAGACGGTGGAGATTGCGCGCGCGGTAAAGGCGTGGAATCCGGAGTTTCCGGTGATCCTGGGGGGATGGCATCCGTCGCTACTACCTACGCAGACGCTGGAGTGTCCGTATGTGGACTACGTGGTGAGGGGTCAGGGCGAGGACGCAATGCTGGAACTGGTGCAGCATCTGGAGAGCCGTTCGGCGGTAGACCTGATACCGGGCATTGGCTTTAAACGGAACGGCAAACTGGTGTTCGCTCCGGAGCGTCCGCTGAAGCCAATTTCTGACTTGCCTCCCAAGGCATACCACCTGGCGGATTTCGATGCGTACGAACGCAGTTGCGGGCGGCGGTGGGCGATGTACATCTCGAGCCTGGCGTGTCCGTTCAATTGTTCGTACTGCACGAATGCGGGTGTGTACGGGCGAAAGTGGAATGCGCTTTCTCCGGAGCAGGTGGCGGAAGAAACGATTGACCTCACACGGCGTTACCGGCTGGAGATGCTGTGGGTGGTAGACGACAACTTTTTGGTGGACCTGGACCGGGCGCGGGCGATTGCGGAGTGCCTGGTGCGCGGCGGGGCAAACTTCAAGTGGAGCATTCAGGCGACGACGAACCTGACGTCGCGGCTGAGCCTGGACGACTTAAAGCTGCTGCGTCGTAGCGGACTCCACCAGATCTGCCAGGGAGTGGACTCCGGAGCGCCGGCCATTCTGGAAGCGATGAACAAGACCTTCCAGAACTTCGATGACATTTATGAAAGCGCCGAGCGCTGTTTAAAGGCGGACATTCGGCCTTCGTTCAACATTATTTTTGGATACCCGGGTGAAGGGCGGACAGAGCGGCGGCAGACGGTCGATTTCATGATGGACGTTTGCCGTCGCTACCCGGGTGCTGAGTTCTGGACGAACATTTTTACTCCTTATCCGGGGGCTCCGATCATGGAGCGGGCCGGGGAACTTGGCATCCAGATGCCCACCTCGCTGGAGGGATGGGCGGACTTCTTTCCGCGCTACACCGTACTGCCGTGGCTGAATGGCAAAGACCACGAGCGCCTTCAAGTGATGCGCGACTACCTGCGCATTGCATTCGACCGCGTGCCCATTGCGGCCGACACCCGTGACCGGATGACGCGCACCGTTCAGAAGGGAATTTCGTATCCCGCTCGCTGGCGGCTGGACCACGACGTGTATGGGCTTCCAGTCGAGCTGTGGATCAACGACAAGCTAAAGCATCGGACGAGCGCCTCCAAGCCGGCGGTCGATGCCAAGCGGCTGGAAGCCGCCGCTCCGCAGGCGGCATGCTGAGCCGGGGCAAAGTCGTCCTGTTTTATCCCGCATATGACGGGCCACCTCTAAGCGCGCCCTTGTGTTTGCTGTCCCTGGCTTCACCCCTGCTGGAGCACGGCTACGAGGTGGTAGTGATCGATGGAGCCATCACTCCCGGGGCGGAAGACGAGGTGGTGCGCAAGTCGGCTGGAGCCTTGTGTCTAGGAATTTCTGTGATGACAGGGCCCATGATCACCACCGCGGCACGGGTGGCCAAGCGGCTAAAGCAGATAGCACCCAAAGTGCCGGTGATTTGGGGAGGGTGGCATCCCAGCCTCGCCGCGGAGCAGACAGCGCGCGAACCGTATGCAGACCTGGTGGTTCGTGGGCAGGGAGAGCTCACGCTGCTGGAAGTGGTGGAGCGTCTTTCTGCGGATCGTGATCTTGGCTCGATCCAGGGAAGCACATGGAAGGAAGGTAGCGAGGTACGACACGCGCCGGAGCGTCCGGTGGCTTCACTCGATTCTTTGCCGGCACCGGCATTTCATCTGGCGGACATGGATGCCTATGAGCGGGCGTGTGGCATCCGCAAGCTTGCGTATGCGACCAGCGTAGGTTGCCCGTATGGGTGCCACTACTGCACGGACATGGTGTTCTACAAGCGGCGGTTTTACGGGCTTTCGGCGGAGCGCGTGATTCGCGAGGTCCCGGAGCTGGCGGAGCGGTACCGGATCGATGAAGTCGCGATGTTCGATTCCAATTTCCCGGTAGACCTTCGACGGGCACTGACGATCGCGCGCGGATTTGTAGATTCCGAAGTGCGGTTCCGCTGGAGCTTCCAGGCGTCCACGGACTTTCTCTGCCGGATGAGCGATGACGAAGTGCGGCTGCTGGCGGCATCCGGGGTAAGCCACATGGGATTCGGCACGGAGTCTACTTCCGCACCGGTGCTGAAGCTGATGAACAAGCGGCATCAGCGAGTGGACGAGATGTTTGAGACCGCGCGCAAGGCAGAGCTGGGCGGGATTCATGTGACCTTCAACCTGATCTTCGGCTATCCCGGGGAGACGGAAGCGGACCGCATGGAGACGTTGCGCACCATGGGAGACATTGCGCGCCAGTTCTGGAACGTGAGTTTTTCGCCGAACATTTTCACGCCCTATCCGGGGATTCCGATCTGGCCGCAGCTCCGCGAGTTGGGCGTACACGAGCCGCAATCGTTGGAGGAGTGGGCGGCGCTTCCGCTGGGCGCCAACATCCTGCCGTGGCTCCAAGGCGAAGAACTTGTGCGGTTACGGCGGGCGCTGGAGTTCTTCCTGCTCAACAACCAGATCCGCAAGGCAACCATGGATCGCAAGATGCTTCGTCGTGGCATACGGCGGGCGCTGGGGGTTCCGGTGCGCTGGCGGCTGCGCTCCAACCGCTATTCCTTTCCATGGGAGCTGTGGGTAGCACGCTCGGCGGAGAAGCTGGTGACGCGGCGCTCGCTGTTAACGGGACAGCCGCTGAGTACGGAGTCCGGCAATGTGTGCTGACACCAGCAATGCCGGGAGTGTGAATTTTGAGGTGAAGTGTGGCTGATGTCCTGCTGACGCATTCGTATCACCTGCTCTATGACCCCAAGCAGGTGCGCAAAATGCAGCCGTATCCACCGCTGGGAACGCTGTACGCAGCGGCGGTACTGCGCCAGCGCGGATTCTCCACGGGATTGTTTGATGCCATGCTGGTGACCCCGGAGGAGGGATTTGCCCGGGCGCTGGCAGAGCACCGGCCCAAAATCGTGGCGGTGTACGAAGACGACTTCAACTTCCTGACCAAGATGTGCCTGACTCGCATGCGCGAAGTGGCATGGGAGATGGCAAGGCAAGCGCGTGCGGCGGGTGCGTACACGATTGTGCATGGGTCGGATGCGTCCGATCATGCGGAAGAGTTCCTGAGCAACGGGTTTGATTGTGTGATTACGGGCGAAGCTGAGGAGAAGTTGGCTGAGGTATGCGCCCGGGTCCTACGAGGCGAGGCGTACGGGGACTTGAATGGGGTGGCGGTGGCAAACTACACCCCGCTGCGCTCGGAGCGGGGGAAACACACTCCTACGCCTACGCTGCGCGGCATGCTCCTGCCCGCACGTGACCTGGTTGAAATTGATCGCTATCGGCGGGCATGGCGCGAGGCGCACGGGAGATTCTCGCTGAGTTTGGTGTCGAGCCGCGGATGTCCGTTCCGCTGCAACTGGTGCGCGAAGCCGATCTTCGGCGACAGCTTCCATGTGCGTCCGGCGCGCGAGGTGGCGGAGGAGATGAAGCTGCTCCGCAATCAGTATGGCGCGGACCATCTGTGGTTCGCAGACGACGTGTTCGCGTTGAACCACGCCTGGGCCACGGAGTTCGCGGCGGAAGTGGAGCGGCTGGGATGCGCGGTCCCATTCAAGGCGCAGTCACGAGCCGACTTGATGTCGGAGGAAGTGGTAGACGCGCTGCAGCGCGCAGGGTGCGAAGAGCTGTGGATGGGAGTGGAATCGGGCTCGCAGAAGATTCTGGACGCGATGGACAAGGGTTTGGAGGCGGGCGAGGTGCGGCTAGCGCGGGAGCGGCTGGGACGCGCGGGAATCCGGGCGTGCTTCTTTCTGCAGTTTGGGTATCCGGGAGAGACGCTGGAGGATATTGAGCAGACAGTCGCCATGGTGCGCGAGGCCAAGCCGGATGACATTGGAGTGTCGGTTTCCTACCCGTTGCCGAATACGCGCTTCTACCAACAGATTCGCGAGCAGATGGGGGAAAAACGTAACTGGCGCGACAGCGACGACCTGTGCGTGATGTTCCAGGGCGCGTATTCCGATGCGTTCTACCGGGCGTTGCGGGATGCGCTGCACGCTGAAGTCAACGAGAGCAAACTGCGCGATGGAAGCATTCCTAGTGCCCAGGTGCAGGCACTCTGGCAGCGAGTAGCGGAACTGGAGCCGGTGAGCCGCAATCCCAACCCCACTGTCCTGAAGAATGGCAGGAGCGGCAAAACCACCGAATGCGCACCGCAGGTTAGCAGGCAGGAAAGGTTGATTCCGCTTCAGGCCCTTGGAGAGAGGGTTATTCCGAAGACGCGTGCGGCGGATTCCTCTTCCGACGCAGGAGGCTGGAATGGCTGAACTGTTGCTGACGCACGGGTACTTTTTGCAGGAAGACCCGAAAGAGCAGCAGATCATGAAGCCCTACGTGCCGCTGGGGATTTTGTACTTGTGCGCGTACCTGCGTGAGCAAGGATTTGGAGTGGAGGTATTCGACTCCACATTCGCTCGGATGGATGAGCTGCTGGCGCGGCTGCGCGAGGGGCCTCCGGGCGTTGTGGGAGTGTATGCCAACCTGATGACGAGGCGGAACGCGGTGAGAATTCTCAGGGCCGCCAAGGATGCAGGTTGGAAGACGATTGCGGGAGGGCCGGAGCCGGGTGCCTACATTGAGGAATATTTGCACGCGGGCGCAGACGTGATCGTGATTGGCGAGGGCGAGCAGACGATGGCGGAGCTGCTGCCTGCGCTGCGCATGAAAAGCGCTGATCTTTCGTCAATACGAGGCATTGCCTACCGCGATGGTGAGGGAGTGGTGCGGCAGACGGCGGTGCGTGCGCAGATCGCAAACATTGACGACTTGCCGTGGCCTGCGCGTGAGCAGGTGGACATTGCGCGATATGTGCGGACGTGGCGCGAAGCGCACGGGCAGGGATCCGTATCTTTCATCACGGCGCGGGGATGTCCTTATCGCTGCCGCTGGTGCAGCCACCAGGTATTCGGAATGACGCACCGGAGGCGCAAGCCTGCGGGCGTGGCCGAGGAGGTGGAGTGGCTGCTGGGAACCTATAGTCCAGACATTATGTGGGTTGCCGACGATGTGTTCACAATTCACCACGGTTGGTTACGGGAATATACGGCGGAGATGAAGCGGCGGGGAATGCGGGTTCCGTTTGAGTGTATCTCGCGCGCGGACCGGTTGAACCCTGAGGTGGCCGACCTGCTGGCGGAGC
>JBFXAV010000130.1:0-6880 GCA_050183935.1 Candidatus Korobacteraceae bacterium
GCGACGAACCCATACTGCTCGTGGTTTCCTACGGGAAGGGACGGGTATTCCACACCATGCTGGGAAACGACGTTGAAGCCATGCGCAGCGTCGGCTTTATCACTACATTGCAGCGAGGAGCCGAATGGGCTGCGAACGGCAAGGTCACGATCAAGGTACCCAGCGACTTCCCTCGCGCGGACAAAGAAAGTCTGCGCCCTCCGATAGCGCCAGGTACTCCGTAGCTACCCCACCTTGGTGCAAGCAAGCCCTCTGCCTTCCACAGTGCTTGTTCCTTCCAGTGCTTGTTCAACGATCAACTGAATCGAAAAGTAGGTAAGTGGGGCTATTCCGGACTCACCCGCTCACAAAAACTCACGACATGCTAAATTTCCAAGGACTTTAAACACTGAACAATGGCATTGCTGCGCCCCACAGGGATTTATCGGCTATTTTTTTCTCCGGTCATGCTGTATGCCGGGCTCCTGTTTTCTTTCCCATTCGTTTGCATGGCAGCTCCCCAGGGATCTCAAGACGTGGTGGCGGAACAGGTACCATCGGAGCGAAGCTCCCGTTCGGCCATGGTCACGGCGATCACATCCCGCATCGCCATCGACGGCCTCCTCGACGAGGAAGCGTGGAACACGGCTCCCAAAATCGGTGGCTTGATTCAGCGCGAACCACGCAGTGGCGTGGAGCCCAGCGAGCGGACGGAGGTTACGCTTCTGCATGATGCCGATAACCTCTACATCGGCGTTATCTGCTACGACTCGGAGCCGGAGAAAGTCATCGGCACGCAGATGGGGCGTGATGCTGTCCTTACGTCCGACGACCGCATTTCGGTGGTGCTGGACACTTATCGCGACAGGCGCAACGGTTTTTATTTTTCCACCAACCCCGCCGGGGCGCTGGTGGATGGCCTGATTTTTGCCAACGGACAATCCAACGCCTACTGGGATGGGATATGGAACGTACGTGCGCGTCGCACTCCTCAAGGCTGGAGCGCCGAATTTTCCATTCCCTTCAAGAGTCTTAATTTCCCCTCCGGGCGCACCGTCTGGGGTTTTAATTTCTCGCGCAACATCCAGAGAAAACTGGAAGAAAATCGCTGGAGCGGCGCCGAGTTTCGGACCTTGTTGTTCCAGGTATCCGAAGCCGGAGAAATTACCAACCTTGAAGGACTCTCTCAGGGCATTGGCCTCAATCTGCGTCCGTTCGCAGGAGGGCGCTGGCTGCACACCAGCGCTAATGGAGACAACCGGCTTATCGGCAAGCCCGGTTTCGACATGTTCTACAACGTGCTCCCCAGCCTGAAACTGACGGCGACGGTGAACACCGATTTCGGCGAGACTGAAGTCGATGCGCGACAAATCAACCTGTCCCGTTTCTCGGTGCTTTTCCCGGAAAAGCGCACATTCTTCCTGGAGGATGCTGGAGTCTTCAGCTTTGCCAGCACTGGGATCGACCCCCCGCCGGGAGTACCCAACACCGGCGCTGAGGTCATTCCTTTTTTCAGCCGGCAGATCGGGCTGCTGAATGGCGCGGAGGTCCCTCTGGATTTCGGCCTGAAGCTGACCGGCAAGGTTGGCCGTACGGACATTGGGTTCCTGAACGTGCGTACCCGCGAGATCAGCTTGCCCGATTTGCCTTTAGTTCCGCGCAAAGATTTCTTTGTTGGGCGGGTGCGACGCAACCTCTTCCGGCAGTCCTTCATTGGAGGAATTTATACAGAAGGCAATCCCGCGCTGACGAGTTCAAGCCGCACCGCCGGCGCAGATTTGAGGCTGGCGACCACAAACTTCCTGGGACTCTCGAAAAACCTGATCGTCGATCTTTACGCTTTAAAGAGCATGAACGAGCACATTCAAACCGACGATCTGTCCTACGGGATTGCGGCGCAGTTTCCGAACGACCGCTACATCGCGCAGTTTATTCTCAGAGAGATTCCCCAAGGCTTCCAGCCAGGGCTGGGATTTGTGCAACGACGGAATGTGCGGCTGATGCGAGTTGGCGCAAGCTTTAATCCACGCCCTAAGAAGCTCTTGAACCTGCAGCAGATGTTCCATGATGTGTATTACACGCGATTCACGCAGCTGGATAATGGCCTGCTGGCAAGTTCGCAGTTTTACGCAACCATGGTGGACTGGCACTTCCGCACCGGCGATTCCGTGCATGGCGTCTTTGACATCGACCATTCCTACGAACGTCTGTTTTCGCCGTTCACGATCTTCCCTGGCGTGGTGCTACCGATTGGGGAATACGAGTTCACGCGGTTCCGCTTCAACGTAGTAAGCGCCGCCAAGCGCCGACTACAAGGCAGTTTTGCAACGACCTTTGGGGAATACTGGTCGGGCAGCGCGAATACGTTTCAGACCGGAATTACCTACAAAGTCCCGCCGCGCTTTACCATCAGCCTCAACACCAACCAGACGTTTGCAAGCCTGCCACAGAAGAACTTCGTCGCGCGTATTTTCAGCTCTCAAATCAACTACACGGCAACGCCGTTCCTGACCTTTTACAACCTCATCCAGTACGACAATCAATCTCGGAACCTCGGCTGGCAAAGCCGGGTACGCTGGACTCTGCAACCGGGCAATGACCTGTTTATCGTCTTCTCACAAGGCTGGATTCAGGATCCTGCCGCCCGATATGAATTCGTGGCGCAGGACAGACGGCTTGCAACAAAGTTTCAGTACACACTGCGTTTCTAAAATTCCAAGACCAGTGGCAAATGCGAGCTGCCGCAAACGAAATGGTGTTTACTCATGCCGTCCCATGGCGCTGTGCTTCTTGGTGTCGCGCATGGTTGCATAGACCAGTAGCGAGGATGCGATCACTGCGGTCAGGTAGTAGTAAAACCAGCGCTCATGCCCGATGGACTTGAACCACAGCGCGATCGATTCCGCAGTCCCTCCGAAAATCGAAACCGTCAGGGCATAAGGCAAGCCGACGCCTGTGGCGCGCATCTTGGTCGGGAATAACTCAGCCTTCACCACGGCGTTAATCGACGTATATCCGGCAACGATCAGCCATGCGGCCGCGATCAGCAGGAAGGCTCCGCCCGCGGTGGTAGCAGCCTGCAACGCATCGAGCAATGGAATGGTAAACAGCGTGCCCGCCACTCCGAATCCAATTAGCAGTGGCTTACGGCCGATCTTGTCCGATAGCGCACCATAAAGAGGCTGCAAGAACAGTGCGAACACCAGCGATGCAGCCGTGACCAGCGTAGTCTGCACGTCCGTGAGTCCTACCGAGAGCCGCAGAAACTTCTGCATGTAGGTTGTGTAGGTATAAAACGCGGTCGTTCCACCCATGGTGAGGCCCACCACCAGCAGCACCTCGCGTGGATACTTCATCAGCGCCTTCACCGAGCTTTCCCGCTTCTTGCTTTGACTCTTGGCGGCCACAAAGTCATCGGTCTCGTGCAAATTGCGCCGCATGGTAAGAGCGATCACCGCCAGCATGGCGCCGATTACGAAAGGAATCCGCCATCCCCAGGCCTTCAGTTGGTCGGGCGTAAGGAACACCTGCTGCAGCAGCAGGAGAACCACAATCGCGCACAATTGTCCGCCGATGAGCGTCACGTACTGGAAGCTAGAGTAAAAACCGCGATGCTTCTCGTCGGCGACTTCGGTCAGATAGGTCGCGCTGGTTCCATATTCCCCGCCCAGGCTCAATCCCTGCACCAGCCGCGCCAGACCGAGAAGCAAGGGCGCGGCTATGCCGATGGAGGCGTAGGTGGGAGTAATGGCAATCATCAGCGACCCGAAGCACATCAACAGCACGGAAAGCATGAGCGCGTTGCGCCGGCCATGCTGATCTGCGATATGGCCGAAAAGCCACCCGCCTATCGGGCGCACGATAAAACCGAACGCAAACAACAAGGCGGCATTGAGCTGTTGTACCACCGGGTCGGTACCGGGAAAGAACGCACCCGCGAAGTACAGTGCAAATGCCGCGTAGGCGTAGAAGTCATACCACTCCACCAAATTACCCACGGAGCCGATAAAGATTGCCTTCACGCGCCGGCGAACATCATCCATCTGAAGGCGATCGTCTGAAACGAGAACAGGTTGTTGCGCCACTGGCGTTCCCTTTCTGTTCCTTTCCGGTTTAATACAGCGAAGTTACCGGCGCCCGAACGGACCTGAGCGCAATCAGAAACCGCGTGGTCCAAGCGCCATGGCAAACGCAGCCACAACGCGCCAATCAAAAACCACAACGGTGGCAGTGCCCCGCCAAGCAGCGACCCTGGATCAGAGCGTCCCACATGGGACGGTGATTATACAAAGAAGGAAGGTCCTGGGGACGTAAACTTGGATCGAGAACAATTTGAAAGCACGAGCAATATTGAATCCGCGAAGAAAGTTTCGCAGGCAAACTAAAGGTTCACAGATTAAGATTCATAGATTGATGACCACAGAAACTTGGCAGCGTGAACAACTGCGCTTCCGGCTTGCTCTTCATCCCAGGCGGTGACTCATAGGAACGCTAGCGCAGGCCCGCGGGAATGGTGAGCAACTCGCCGGGCGGGAGAGCGCGCTCCATAAATCGGGCCTTCAAAATCGCGCCTTTGAAGTAGTTGACCCGGTTGATACGGACACCCACCGATGAGCGGCCTGGCGGCTGAGGCTTGAATTCGAGCGCGGCTTCGCCCTGCAGAACACCATTCACGTAGCTACGATAGGTCTTACCATCGTACGTCTGGGCAACGGCGTACCAACGCCCTACTGGATGGACCTTGTCGCGGAACATCAAGGCGCGACTGTACCCATCGCCATTCGTAAAGGCGTCCAGATACCATTCGGTCCCATTCACAACTCGAATCTCAAATAGGAACCTGGCATTGGGATCGCTGGTGCCAGTCGGGTTTGCTGCCAGTCCGGTTGCCGGATCGACTGACGCCAAGTGGAACCAGCGCTGCGCCTCGGCACCGCCATCCGGACGAAAAATGGCCTCAAAGGTAAAGGTCTTGAAACCCGCCATTGGATGCTTGTCGATGAACAGAGCATCGTCAACGCCATCGAATAGCACAGCCTTGCCAGCGGGCGTTTCGATCAGCGCAGGGTTACCTTCGGCTTTTACAGTGAGGCCACCAATTTTATCGAGGCTATCGAAAGTCCAGACAGTTTCTCCATCGGCAGCCAGAGCAGAAAAACAAGGAAAAACTGCCAGGACAATGACTAGTGGAACCGTTCGTAACGCAGATATGCCCATGGCAGACTCCCTCCATCCGGTTTTCATTGAACTGGACTTCCACAGCGTGGCCGCGTAGTCTCTCACATCCGTGCGGGGGTGACTACTTTTTCCTTTGGACTGCAGGGCAGACTTTGTAACAATACGCAAAATTATCACGATTATATCAAATCGGCGGGCTATCAAATCACTCCTGCAGACAAGAGGTAAGCGCATGATCTCACGCCAGAGTTTGCGAACCCTTAAGATGTGGTTGTCGGCCATTCTGGCTGCATTGATGGCAGCCAGCTTCGAAGTTCCACGCGCCGAAGCTCAACAGGGACCCACCGTCGGCCCGTTCACGCAGGCGCAGGCATCGCGAGGCCGCGTCGTGTATACGCAGAGCTGCGCTACTTGTCACGGAAGCAGACTTTCGGGAGGAGGAGAAGCTCCTGCGCTGGCGGGTACGGGGTTCTTCGGCTCCTGGGGAGCGCGCACTACCCGGGACCTGCTGGACAAAATTCGGCTTACGATGCCGCCGGAGGCTCCCAACAGCCTCAGCGCCGATGATTCTGCGGCGATCGTAGCATTCTTGCTGGAAGCAAACGGCGCTCAGCCAGGCCAGAACGCGCTCGTGCCTGAAACCAGAGTAGCAATCAATTCCGTTGCGACAGGAGTAATGCCCGCTAATTTTATGGCATCTGCAACCGGCGTCCCAGGAGGCCGTGGCGGACGGGGAGGTCGTGGCGGACGAGGAGCAGCACCTCCGCCGCCCTCAGGCCTGACCGTCGCGGGCACCGCCAAAAATTACACACCGATAACCGACGAGATGCTGCTGCGCCCGCCGGATTCCGATTGGCTGATGCACTACCGCAACTATGCGGGATGGAGCCACAGTCCCCTGAATCAGATCAACGTCAAGAACGTTGCCAACCTTCAACTGCGATGGTCCTGGCCACTGGACGAAGGGGCGCGGCAGCAGATCACGCCACTGGTCCATGACGGTGTCATGTTTCTTTCCACGAACATGACCAACACGGTACAGGCGGTTGATGCCCGAACTGGCGATTTGATTTGGGAAAACCGCCTGGGCCCGATTGGAACGGCCGGACAAAATGCCACGCGAACGATGGCCTTGTGGGAGAACCTGGTGTTCTACCCGGCAACGGACGCAACGCTCTACGCTCTGGACGCGCGTACCGGCAACATTGTGTGGAAGAAAGCCATCGGCAATCCTAATTTCCCTGATGACAAGATCGGCGGCATCATGGTCATTAAAGGCAAGCTGGTGGCAGGCCTCACGCGATGCAACGATCATGACATGCGCGACCACTGCTCCATCACTGCCTACGATGCCAGGACAGGCGAGCAAGTATGGAGGTTCATTACCATCGCACGCGAGGGCGAACCCGGTGGCGATACCTGGGCAGGCTGGCCGAACGACCAGCGCTCCGGCGCGGATGCATGGATTGCCGGGACTTACGATCCCGAGCTCAACCTCACCTACTGGGGCGCTGGCCAGGCAAAGCCTGCGCCTCGGCGTCAAAACCTCGAAGGCGATGCGCTGTACTCCAACACTACGCTAGCGATCGACGCCGACACCGGGAAGCTGAAATGGCACTTCCAGAATGCAGCCAATGAGTCGCTCGATCTCGACGAAGTATTCGAGCGCACTCTGATCGATCATGGCCCCCAAAAGATCGCGATTACGATAGGGAAGTCCGGC
>JBFXAV010000131.1:0-6877 GCA_050183935.1 Candidatus Korobacteraceae bacterium
GGGTCTGTAGTGATGTGTTGCAGGATGAGCAGAATTCCCTGGTAGCTGTCACGCAGGTCACGCAATACCACCTGGTTGCGCTCTTAGAGTGTGCCAACCGTATAGGCCGTTACCAGCAGCAGTCCGCTCCAAGCGGCAATGTCGAACCAGGCCGTAAGCAATTCCAGGCGGTCGTGAAAAAAGCTGGGATTCAGCCAGGAAAGCAGCACCACCAGAAAAATGCTGAATGAGGCCGTCAGTACTGCATGGCGGCGGCCGTAATGGTAGGCGGAGAAAATCGTAGGGAACAGATACAGTCCCAGGACCATCCGCTGCGTGGAGAACGCCATATCCAGGACTGCACTGATAACAAAAACACCGAGGATCAGCAGCAGTTCGCGGTTCACCAAGCGTCGCTTGGGACGCGCAGTGTACTTCATTTCCGGAGCGGCAGCGGTAAGTCCAATTGGGGACGTCGCGGCAGACATGAGTTTTTTCTCGCGTTTAACGTATTCCAGAATGGAAGAGTACGTCGAAACGGGAAAAAACACTGTGTTACAGGAGTACAGGGGAGGGCCGGTTACTTGGCCCTGGGGTGAGTGTCGTCATAGACCCTGGCCACATGCTGCATGGAAAGCTGGGTATAGCGCTGGGTGGTGGAAAGGCGCTCGTGCCCCAGCAGCTCCTGAATGGAACGCAAGTCCGCACCCTCTTCAAGGAGGTGCGTTCCAAAGGCATGACGCAAAGTATGCGGATGAACATCTGGCGAGAGTCCCCGGGCCACGGCAATTCGTTTCACAATTCGTCCCACGCTACGGGTGGTAAGCGGACCACCGCGAAGATTGACTAACAGGAACGAAACCGATTTCTTCTGCCGGGCAAGCACCTGCTGGCGGATGGGCAGATAGGCACCGAGCGCCTGCTCTGCTGACTCTCCGAATGGAACCTGCCGCTCTTTCTTTCCCTTGCCGCGCACCAGTAGCGTGCGGCTAGCGTCGTGAATATCCGCCAGGCGAAGCCCGGCAAGCTCGGCGTTGCGCAGGCCACATCCGTAGAGCATTTCCAAAATCAGGCGGTCACGCTCGGGAAACGCCGCCACCTCCGGCATCTCCTGGTCGAGTACGGCATTGACTTCTTCCACCGTGGGAACTCGCGGCAGCTTCTTCGGCAGGCGTGGAGTAGAAACCAGCGCTGCCGGATTCTGCTGCACCAATCCCTCGCGCGCCATCCACCGGAACAGCGAGCGTACTGCTGCCAGCACCCTGGCAACCGAAGTCTTACTTAATCCCCGGTCATAAAGATGAGAGAGGAACGCCCGGATGCGCAGATGGTCCACGTGCTTCCAGCGGGTACCTGGCCCTAGAAAACGTGTGAATTCTTCTAAGTCGCGGGCGTACGCGCGGTGGGTATGGACTGAAGCACTTCGCGATTCCAGCGAGCGGAGAAATCCGGCAATGACCTTTTCCGGAGCGCTCATGGCTGCTCCTTGCGTACTGCTTGTTGTGCACGTAAGCGGGCTCTCGGATGCTTCTCGTATACCTTCCTGAGGCGGTCCATCGCCATGTGGGTGTACACCTGCGTCGTGGAAATGTCGGCATGGCCGAGAATGGTCTGCACCGTGCGCAGGTCGGCGCCATTTTCCACCATGTGCGTAGCGCAACTGTGCCGAAGCATGTGTGGACTAGCATGCCGCCCAGTCATCGCCGAAGATTCCTTAACCATCTGCCACACCCGCTGGCGAGTAAGTCCGCGGCCACCGCGTGCTACAAAGAGCGCGGCCACACTCCGTCCGTTGCACAGAACCGGACGTGCGGCTCCGAGGTACTCGCGCAACGCTTCCTGCGAGGCTTTCCCCAGGGGAACCAGCCGTTCTTTATCACCCTTGCCGCGGACCGTCATGCATCCCAGATCCAGCTTTAAGTCTTCGAGCCGCGCCGTAATCAACTCGGAGACTCGCAGTGCGCCGGCGTAGAACACCTCAAGAATGGCGCGATCCCGCCGCGCCAGAGCTGATGCGAGCTTTCCGGCATGCCAGGCATCACGGCTTGCCAGCAACGATTCTGTCTCTGACTTCGCCAGCGCCTTGGGCAGTACCTTCCACTGCTTCGGAGTTTCGATGTTCAGCGTGGGATCATGACTAATGTGGCGGTCCAGCAACAGGAACTTGTAGAAATGCCGTAAAGCGGAAAGCTTACGGGCCAGCGAACGATCATCGAGGCCATCGGCTCGCAAGCGTTGCAGGAAATCCCGCAAGTCACTTGTGCCCACCTTGAGCAACGAATACTTTTTGCTCTTGGCGAGGAATTCCAGAAACTGTCGCAGATCGGCAAGGTAGGCCTCCAGCGTGAGCCGGGCCAAGCCCTTTTCTACTTTCAGGTATCCGGAAAAAGCAGTAAGCAGCCTGATATCGGCGCTTGTCTCCTGCTTGCGATGGAGCGCTACAGCGCCCGATTGGGAGCGAGGTGGCACAGGCCTATTATCAGACGCGCCACAGCATCACTGGAATGACTTGCTGGATTCTTGATCGAGTGAGAAACCCGGAAGCCCCAAGGCTCTTTTCATTCAACGGCTCGTTCAACGGCGTTTCTTTGATTTCGCAGAGGATTTCGCAGAGCCCTTTGCTGGGACAGCGCTGGCTGCTATCTGTCGTCGCGCTGGGGATGCAGGCTTCTCTCCCCGCGCAAACGCCTTCTGCAAGGCGGCAATCGTAGGCAGCTTCTGCTTGAGCGTGAGCACCGGCTCATAGACGTCACCCATCTGGTCCGCACGCTCGATCGCCTGGGAAGCTTCAAACACAAGCAACTTTGCATCCTTATTTTTCGCGCACTCCTCCACCTCCTGCCAGGTCACCGGAGTAGAAACCGTTGGCCGCTCCCGGGCACGTAGCGAGTACACGCAAATGGTGGTTTTGTGCTCATCGTTCTGGCTCCAGTCCACGAACACCTTGCCGTGGCGCAGGTCTTTTTTCATCAGCGAAGTCACCTCCGCCGGTGTCTCACGCTCTAAGAGCCGCGCCAGCTCGTGGGCAAACTCTTTGGTCTGGTCGTAGGTCGCGGGCGTATTCAGCGGGACATATACCTGCAATCCCTTGGAGCCAGAGGTCTTGGCGAACGCCTGCATACGAAATCGCTCGAATATCGCACGTACCCTCAGGCCTACCTGGCAGCACTGCACAATATCCGCGGGAGCGCCCGGATCGAGATCGAACACCAGCATGGTGGGACGCTTCTGGTCCTGCGCGACTGAGAGTGACGTGTGCAGTTCCAGACATGCCAGATTCGCCGCCCATACCAGCGAGGCCACGTCGCAGATCACGCAGTAGTCCTGCCAACGCTGGTTGCCCTCGCTCCACACCTTTGCCGTCTGGAGCCACTCCGGCCGGTGCTTGGGGCAGTTCTTCTCGTAAAAAAACATTCCCCCTGAGCCTTCGGGATAACGCTTCATGGTGAGCGGGCGATTTTCCAGGTGCGGCAATAGCACATGGGAAATCCGCACGTAATAGTCGATGACCTGGGCCTTGGTGAATCCGGCCTCCGCATACAGGACTTTGTCGAGGTTCGAGAGCTTCAGCCGCTTCCCCTCGATCTCCACCATGGATGTCTTCGACGACATTGGCCTCCTAGAACCAACTGCAAGGGCTTGCCGACACTACGCTAATTGTTGGATGCGAGGGGGCTTGCATCCTTGCCAATTTACCTCGTTTCCCAGCAAGCATCTTTCCAACTTCCGGGGCATAAATCTACATCAAAGGACTTTGCGCGCACATCCCATGCCGAATGAAGAAAAACCCGTCCCGGTGAGTTCGTCGGTCCCTGCCATTGTGCCCGTCGAGCAGGAGGACCTTTTCCGCCAGGTGCTGCAATCCCTGGCTGCCGCGCCTATTCCATTCGTGGTTGCCGGGGCCTTTGCCATGCGCGCCCACACTGGAATTTGCCGGTTCACAAAGGATCTGGATCTCTTCCTTCCCGCGGAGCACGTACCTTCCGCACTCCATCGGCTGGAGCAGGAAGGCTTCCGCTGCGAAGTGCCAGATGTGGTGTGGCTCGCCAAGGCGCACCAGGGAGACTTCTTCGTGGACCTGATCTCCGGCATGAGCAATGCCGTAATCATCGTGGACCAAAGCTGGATGGAGCGTGGCGTTGCTGCCACCCTATTCGACGTGCCCTGCAAGGTGCTGGCTCCGGAAGAACTGATTGCATCCAAGTTGTTCGTCACCCGAAGGGAGCGCTTTGATGGCGCCGATATCGCGCACATTCTTTATTGCTCCGGCTCCCGTCTCGATTGGGAACGCCTGCTGGAGCTTGCGGGCGAGCACTGGGAAATCCTGCTGTGGTCCCTGGTGCTCTTTCAATATGTCTATCCGGCCAGTTCCGAACTTGTGCCGCGCGCGGTCTGGAACGAGTTGCTGGGCCGGCTCCAGCATACGCTGGCAAACCCAAACCCGCGTGCGCCCTTCCGTGGCAGCCTGATCGACCCCAACATGTTTGCCATCGACGTCAACGAGTGGGGCATGGAGGACGTGCTCGAACATTATCGCGAGCGCCGCGAGCCGAAGATTGTGATGAAAAATGTAAAGCCCGCCGCGTAAGCGACATTTTTTATTGGTCGTGCCCGTGAAGTTGCAAGAGTGAGCAGACAAAAATGAGAATCGCAGCGGTCGGGGACTTTCACTTCTCGCCTCCTATTTACGAAAAGGTGCGGGAGCGCATGGAGCGCGTTCGCGACGAGGCCGACGTACTGGTTCTGGCCGGCGACCTTACCAACTACGGCTCAGTAGAAGAGATGGAATCGCTGCTGGCGGCGCTGGTGAGGCTGCGCATCCCCACCGTGGCCGTGCTCGGCAATCATGACTATGAGAGCGGACAAGAAGGCGAACTGATGCGCATGATGAGCGCCGAAGGTATCAAGGTGCTGGATGGCACTGGCTATGAGCGCGACGGCGTAGGCTTTGCCGGGACGAAAGGGTTCATTGGCGGATTTGGCCGGGGCGTCCTCACCGCCTTCGGGGAGCGCGACGTTAAAGCCATCGTGCAGGCCGCCATCGATGAAGGATTAAAGCTGGAACGCGCCCTGGCGCAGTTGCGCGCGGAAAAGCGCGTGGTGGTGCTCCATTACGCTCCCATTCAGGCAACGGTCGTGGGTGAGCCTCCCGAGATCTTCCCCTATCTGGGAACCTCGCGTCTCGCTGAAGTGGTGGATCGCCACGGCGCAAACCTGGTAGTCCACGGTCACGCCCACCACGGCAACCTCGAGGGCAGAACAACGGCCGGGGTGCCCGTCTATAACGTCTGCCTGCCGCTGCTGCTCGCTCAGGATCCCCCAATCCCCTATCGAATTCTTGAGGTCTAGGCCAAACTGGCAAGCGTCCTAGCTCTGCCGACTGGCATCTAAGCAAACACGTAGTGCACAGCTAAACCTCTTAGGCCGGAACTCTTGGAAACTATGGCACAAAGAATTCTGCTGGTTGATGACGATGCTGCAATTGCCTATCAACGCACGTTGATCCTGGGCCTGCACGGCTTCAAAGTAGATGTCGCCGGAACCATCGCTGATGCGGAAGATCTGAGACGCAGGCACTCGTATGACCTTATTCTAGTGGAACTGCGTGACGATGTTGATACCGCCACGATCTGGTGCGAGGAGATTAAGCAGCAGAACCCGAATCAGCAATTCGCGTTGCTTGCCCCTAAATACGCCTACGTCCCCAGCGACTGCCCTGACGATGTCATTCACAAGGATGGCCCTGCCCATTTTGTGGAACGGGTAAAACGGCTGCTGGAATCGGCGCCCGCTAATTGATTGGGTAGTGGTGCAGTTCGGCCTCAGGACTTCAAACCCAACTTCCAAGACAGCGTTATCCCGAGCGAAGTGAGGGATCTGCTTGCAGCAGCTATCGCACACTGCACCACTACCACTGATTTCCCCTCGTTGACAGAGTTTTCCGGGAGAGCGTAACTTCAAAAGTGAGGCGATTCAGGCACTGTGGCACTGCGCGGTGGCCACTCGCCGTTCGCTGTTCCTGGAGAGGGACCATGATGCGTCGCCGCACACTCTTCCCGCTGGCTGTCCTCTGTCTTGCTCTCGCAGCCCGCGCGCAAGACCTTGCTTCCATTGAGCAGCGCGTTACGCTGCGGACGCTTCCCAACGGGCTCACCGTCATCCTGTACCAGCGTCCGGAGGCCCCGGTATTTTCCTTCTACACGCTGGTAGACGCAGGCTCCGCCCAGGACCCCAAGGGCGAGTCCGGCATGGCGCACATGTTCGAGCACATGGCGTTCAAGGGCACCCCTGAGATTGGCACCACCAACTACGAAGCGGAAAAGAAGGTTCTGGAACGCATTGAACAACTCTACGCACAGTATGTCTATGAGCGAGACCGCAAGGTCGGCCACGATGCCCAGAAGGTTGCTGCCCTGGAGAAGCAGTGGCAGCAGGCCATTGAGGAAGCCAACCAGTATGTTGTGCCGAATGCCTTCGGTCGCATCATTGAAGAAAACGGGGGCGTCGGCTTGAACGCCTCCACCAGCGCCGATGAAACTTCTTATTACTATTCACTGCCGGTGAACCGGCTGGAACTGTGGGCGTATCTGGAGTCCTCCCGCTTCCTTCAGCCGGTGATGCGCGAGTTCTACAAGGAGCGCGACGTTGTGCAGGAAGAGCGCCGCATGCGGGTGGATAGCCAACCCATATCGCGCATGATCGAGCAGTTTGTGGGTACTGCGTTCCTCGCCAGCCCTTATGGCACGCCGGGCGTAGGGTGGCCCGATGATCTGAATACTTTCTCGGCTACCGACGCCATGAACTTTTTCCACCGCTATTATGTGCCATCCAACATGGTGGTCGCGGTGGTCGGGGACCTCAAACCCGATCAGGTTTTTCCCGTCATCGAAAAATACTT
>JBFXAV010000132.1:0-6866 GCA_050183935.1 Candidatus Korobacteraceae bacterium
GGACTGGTAATCGTGCTGTCAGGGGGCAGGTTGCCTGAAGGCGGGCCACCGGTAACGTTGATTTCCGCGGCGGTCGCGAACGGATAGCCGTGGACCTCGCTCAACGCCCGCAAGCGGAAGTAGCGCGCCCGGATGGCGGCAAACGCTATCGCGCGCTCACTGATTTGCGGAGCGCCCGGACACGCAATGGATGCTCCCTGATAATCAAAGGCGCCTTGCGCAACCGGAGTCCAGTTGGTTCCATCCTCGCTGACATCGAATGCGTAGTTTGCAATCCAGCCGTTGGCACAGCCATCCTGGCGGGGAAGGTAACGGAAGCCGTCCAGATCGTAGAGTTGATTCATATCGATCTGAATTTCATGCGGCATCGGCGCCACGGTACCGCTCCACTTTGTAACCCACTTCGTAGTGTTGTTTCCGTCAAAGCTGTTGACGGCGGCGCCATTCTCTCCGGAAGTTTCCTGGCTATCTACAAACTTTAAGGTCCAGCCTGTTCGGGGCAACACGTTACTACCAGCACCGAGCACAGTCACGCTTCGCGTTGCAGGCGTGGGATCGGCGAGGCCAAGGCTGTCGGTTACGGTCAGGGCAGCGGTAAACGTCCCCGGAGTGTTGAATTGCACAGTGGGACTCTGCTCGCTGGAATTCGGAGCTCCCCCACCGAAATTCCAGGCATAGGTCAGCGGGGTGTTGTTGTCTGGATCGGCGCCGCTACCGGTAAAGCTTACCGATTCTCCGACACTAATCGTGACGCTGCTGCTGGGGCTGGTGATTGATCCGTTCGGCGGCTGATTTCCCGAGGGCGGACCTCCGGTTACGCTAATCTCCGCCATGGTTGCGAAAGCATTGTTGCGGACTTCGCTCAACGCACGCAGGCGGAAGAATCGTGCCGTGGTCGCCGTGAAAGAGACAATACGATCAGAAATCTGTGCCGCACCCGGACACACGAATGCTGCGCCTTCGTAGTCGAACGTCCCCTGTGCCACCGGCGTCCAGTTGGTACCGTCGCTGCTGACATCGAAGGCATAATCCTTGATCCAACCGTTAGCACAATTATCCTGCCGTGGCAGGTAGCGGAAACCGTCCAGGTCGTAGTACTGCCCCATGTCGATCTGGATTTCGTGGGGCATAGGAGCCACGCCGCCGCTCCACTTCGTAACCCATTTGCTGCTGTTGTTACTGTCAAAGCCGTTGGTTGCCGCGCCATTTTCTCCGGAGGTTTCCTGGCTGGAGACGAACTTGAGAGTCCACCCTGTCTTCGGAAGCAGGTTGCCGCCGCCAGCGAGCACGGTAATGGTGCGTGTAGCCGGCGTTGGATCCGCTAACCCCAGACTGTCTGTCACGGTAAAGGTGATGACGAACTGGCCGGGTGCATTGAACTGGAAGCTTGGATTCTGTTCGGTAGAGTCCACCCCGGGCGCCCCGCCAAAATTCCAGGCGTAAGTCAGCGGAGTGTTGTTGTTCGGATCGGAACCCGTGCCGGTGAAGTTCACGGTCTGCCCGGCGCTGATGGTGATATTTCCAGCCGGGCCGGTAATGGTGCTGTCCGGCGGAATGTTGCTGGTCGGAGGCCCGCCGGTAACAGAAAGCTCAGCCACGGCTGTGGGGTCGAATCCCCGTACTTCGCTCAAGGCTTTCAGTCGGAAGAAGCGGGCGGTAATGGGGCTGAATCCAATGATGCGCTCAGGTACCTGCGCTGCTCCCGGGCAAATGAATGCCGCACCCTGGTAGTCGAACGCGCCCTCGGCCACCTTGGTCCAGTTGGCGCCGTCAATGCTGGTGTAGAACTCAAAGTCATCGATCCAGCCGTTGGAGCAGCCATCTTGCCGTGGCAGGTAACGAAAGCTGTCCAGGTCATAGTACTGCCCCATATCAATCTGGATGTCGTGGGGCATGGGAGCTACGCTGCCGCTCCATCGGGTCACCCACTTCGTGCTGGGACTGCCGTCGAAGGTGTTGGTGGCAGCACCGTTCTCTCCGACAGTTTCCTGGCTATCCACGGACTTCACGGTCCACCCGGTTTTCGGAATCAGTTGGCCGAACAGAGAGGGGCCTGCGCCAGCCAGCATCACGCCAGCCAGCAGAATCGCGGACAAACTACGACAAACCAGACGGGTCACCTGCGCTCCTCAAGTACGTCGAGCTACGCCTTGCTGGGACTGCACGTATCCAGCTTGGCTACAAAATGGAGGCCCGCCCCAAAGACTCGGTCGAAAGGCCATGGATAGAGTTGAAGATCGGTATGAATTTTTTGCAGGCTGAGCTGCAGCTTGTTAAAGGACTGCGACCACTTCGACCACTCCCAGTAGTCGTAGGGAAGGGCCACGCCATAGCGGGCATTCCCCACAACATCCATGAAGCGCAAGCGCGAAAACGCAGCAACGCCTTCCACCTTGTGGTCTTTGATGATCACGCACTGGCGGGCAACGCGCGCGGCCTCGCCCATTAGCGACACCTGCTCATTCGCATGGTGCAGCACGTCCACGAAAATTGCGCAGTCAAAGCTCTTGTCGGGAAACGGCAATTGCTTGCCGTCGAACTGCCGCACCGGAATGTGCGTGACTTCGCGCACCAGCACGTCTACGCCTTCGATGGTGATATCTGGACGCCGGGCCATCAGAAGCTGGTCCAGTGATCCGTCACCACAGCCAATATCCAATACCCGGGCATTCGCCGGAATCAAGTCGGAAATCAGCGTCGCCAGCCGCGAAATCCTTCGCGGAAAATCCATGGAGTTATGGATCAAGTCAGAGATCATTTGCGTCGTATCCCCAGAACACTCAGAAAGAAGCTTGAAAGAATGATTTCCACGCCCAGTGCCAGCGCCAGCACGTTGGGCAGAACAATACGCATCATCTGCGAAGGCGCAAGGTCGCCAAAGCCGGACTCTCCCCAGAAGCTGGTTGCGTAGATCGATCCTGCCAGACCGAGGACAATCATCAGTCCGCCGGTAATCAGTCCAGTCTCCAGCTTCACGTACTGGAAGAGGCGATTCAGGCGGGGATCCTCCGGCATGAGCCCCTCGGAAACTGCAAACACTTTGGCAAACACAGAAAAAGCAATTGCCTGGAATCCAATCAGCACGGCGGCGGCGCAGTAAATCATGGTGTGAATATCAAGCCGAACCCCGCCAACCTGCCGCGGTCCTGGAAGAAGCCACAATCCCAGCGCGGCGCCCAGCACAAACAGGACTGCGCCCGGATAAAGGAAAAGCCATCGCGGACTGTACAGAAGCAGGAAGCGCAGGTGTCTCCATCCATCACGCCAGCTGCGCAGGTGTGGCGGCCGGCTGCGTCCATCGGGAGAAAGGCTGGTGGGAACCTCGGCAATCTTCAGCTTGAAAAGCGTGGCTTTTACCACCATCTCACTGGCAAATTCCATGCCGGTGGTTTGCAGACCCATGCGCTGAAATGCGTCTTTGGAGAATGCTCTTAGGCCGCAATGGAAATCACTGCAAGGGCTGCGGAAGAACAGCCGTCCCAGTCCGGTCAGGACCGGATTCCCCAAATATTTGTGCAGCGGAGGCATGGCTCCGGGCTTAATCCCTCCGCGGAAACGATTGCCCATCACCAGATCGGCCCCGGCGCGAAGTTGGCCCACAAACTTGGGAGCGTCACCGAAGTCGTAGCTGCTGTCGGCGTCGCCCATCAGGATGTACCGGCCACGCGCCGCTTGGATTCCGCCCATCAGGGCGCTTCCATAACCCTTTTGATCAATGTCAACTACCCGGGCACCAAGCCGGCGGGCGATTTCCTGAGAGCCGTCCGTGCTGCCATTGTCAGCAATGACCACTTCGCCATAGATGCCGCTGTTGCGAAGGGCATCCTGCGCCTGGAGGATGCATGCTTCCAGGGTTTCTGCTTCATTGAGGCAGGGCATGACAATGGACAGTTCCATTTGGTCCTGCGCACTAGCTCTATTTTCGTGAACTACTGTTGCAGCTGTCGCCATTCGTTGCCCGTCCTCACCAGTTTGCCTACCAGCCATTTTGCAATTGTCCTGCCACGAGGTTTTTGAAGCGAGAACTGTTTCTTGCTTATTAACAACAACTTACCTTTATTTCTCTAGTCCTGAAATACAACCATGAAAAAGTTTGCATACTGCCAGTAGGTACCTATCCTTTTGGCTACGCACTTTGGGGGAGAAATCAGAGCCGAAGATACCGCCAGAGGTCAGTTACAAGGCCGCGTCAGGAACCCGCAGCCGAGACTTTCACGCTCGAATTCACAGGGGAGGATACTGCAGCATATTGGTAACGATGCCCCATGCGCACCAGTGGGGCCTCAAACCAGCGCCAGGACAGTACTCCCACCACCACCGTTACCGCGAATGCTGCCACCAGAATCAAGGCATCTTGGGGGCCCGCCAAGCTGGGACGATACTTACCGTTCATCCAGAACAGAACGGCCATGACTGGCTCATGCATCAAGTAAGCGCAATAGGCGATCCCACCCATGCCGCGCAATGCGCGATTGCGCAAAATCCAGGCCCAGCGGCTTTCAGGGCGGGTAATGCCCGCCAGGAGCAGCGCAAGATAAAACACCGCCAGAACCGTGTAACCGATGTAAGCCATGCCTGCGGTTCCCAGAATCCAATTTTGATAAAGAAAAAAACACATCGCGCTGCCGCAGACGGCAATAGTGACATTGAGCGGCCACCGGCGGCTGGTCAGCCATTCCATTTTGGCGTTGTCCCGAACCAGCAGCGCACCCATCACTCCCAGCAGAAGACTGTCCGCCCTGCTGATCACCAGTGTGT
The DNA here is from genome assembly GCA_050183935.1 of Candidatus Korobacteraceae bacterium. Classification (GTDB taxonomy): domain Bacteria; phylum Acidobacteriota; class Terriglobia; order Terriglobales; family Acidobacteriaceae; genus DASZRZ01. Next base: position 4,759 of record JBFXAV010000132.1, read on the forward strand.
GAACGTAAAGATCTGGACGCACCCACATCAGCAGCATACGAACCACGGGTGTGGCTACGATCAGCGCCAGCAGCACTGGCGCCAGGCGATTCCGCGGCAGCAGGTACACCAACAGAGGCAGTGTCAAATAAAACTGTTCTTCAACACCCAGAGACCAGAGCGCGGCACCAAAGACCTCGGAAGTATTTGCCGATAACCAGATGTTGGTAGTAAAGGTGGCATACGCCCACCACGGCATTGGCGGCTTAAGTACTTCGACCACGGTTTCGTGGTATCGGGTGACCACCAGCAGCAGGAAGTACCCGAGGCAAAAGGCGATATAAAGGGGGAAAATGCGAAAAGTGCGGCGAATGTAAAAGGTCTTGAAAAAGTTGTCGCTTCCCTTGGCATCGATCAAAATGCCGCCGATCAGGAAGCCGGAGAGCACAAAGAAGAGATCGACTCCGCTCCATGTCAGGCGCATCAGAGCTTTGGCATAGTAGGGCAGGCTTCCATCCGGCGGCTGCAGGTTGCCGTAAAAGTAATGGAAGACGATGACCAGCAGAATGGCAATGCCCCGCAGACCATCCAGTTCGCGGATACGGCTTGGATTGGAAAATGTCATGCTCTGCCGGTGGGCTCGCAGTTGAATTGCTGAACGGTCATTATGAACGATGGAGAAGCTGCTCTCCTAGTTGATTACTGGTACTAAGGTAATAACGCGAGCGTAGCCGTCATGAACTGTTCACGATATGATTTGGCTGGGTCGCGAGGTTTTTTGGCAAGTGTGTTGTTCTCCTCGTTTCGTATCTCCATGCCATTCCGCTAAGGAGCCGTTCCGTTGATTTTTACCGAAACCAAGTTGAAAAAATCCTTCATTATTGAGCCCGAGCGGCGCTCCGATGAGCGGGGATTCTTCGCGCGAGTGTGGTGTACCCGGGAGTTTCAAGAGCATGGTTTAACCCCGCGCGCGGTGCAGAGCAACATGTCGTACAACTACGGCCGCGGAACCCTGCGCGGAATGCACTTCCAGCGCGAGCCGCATGGGGAAGCCAAGCTGATTCGTTGCGTACGCGGAGCCATTTACGACGTAATCCTGGACCTGCGTCCCGAGTCGCCCACCTATACCCAGTGGATTGGCGTTGAACTGACCCAGGACAACCGCAAGCTATTGTACGTTCCTGAAGGCTTCGGACACGGCTTTATCACCCTCACGGACGATACCGAAGTTTTCTATCACGTTTCGGAGTTCTACCATCCCGAGTCCGAAGGCGGGATTCGCTGGAATGATCCTGCCTTTCAGGTAGAGTGGCCTCTGGAGCCTCGCATTATTTCCGAAAAGGATCGCAGTTGGCCCGACTTCAAGGTCCGCCAGCTTACGTAGTGCAACGGGGAACCTGAGCCTCTGGGCGTACGCCGGAGCAGCAGGAGTGTTTTTACCATGATCATTGTTGACAAGGCGCTTCAGCGCCGCGAGCACGAAGGACGGCCCATTCGCGTGGGCATGGTGGGAGCGGGTTTCATGGGGCGGGGAATCGCCCTGCAGATTGCCTCCGCGGTTCCAGGCATGCGCCTGGTAGCCATCTCCAATCGCACGCTTTCTGAGGCTCAGCGCGCCTACCAGGAAGCCGGACAGGGCCCCGTCTCCACCGTGACGTCACTCAGCGCGCTCGAAGACAACATTGCGCGGGGTGTGCTCAGTGTTACCGAGGATGCGTTGCTCCTCTCCCAGGCGAACAACATCGACGCCATCATTGAAGTTACCGGAGCAATCGAATTTTCCGCGCATGTCGTGCTCAAAGCGATTGAACATCGCAAGCATGTCATTCTGATGAATGCGGAACTGGATGGCACGGTTGGTCCCATTTTGAAGCATTACGCCGACAAAGCCGGCGTGGTGCTCACCAATGCCGACGGTGACCAGCCGGGCGTAATGGTGAATCTGTGGCGTTTCGTGAAAGGTATCGGGTGCGAGCCCGTGATGTGCGGCAATATTAAAGGCCTGCACGATCCGTATCGCAATCCAACCACGCAGCAGGAGTTCGCCCGCAAGTGGAAGCAAAAGGCTCATATGGTCACGTCGTTTGCTGACGGCAGTAAAGTTTCCCTTTGAGCAGGCCATCGTTGCC
>JBFXAV010000133.1:0-6842 GCA_050183935.1 Candidatus Korobacteraceae bacterium
GCTCCTACTCCCGCGGGAATCACCATGACTGCGGTGAGCAGGATCAGATAGGCGCTTCCCACCAGGGCGGAAAGAATTCCAGCGACCTCGGCATGTCGCGAGGGGAAGCTGCTCAGGAACTGCCAGTTGAGGCGCGGCAGGGCATCACGCAGAGCATCCACGAACAACAGTACTAGGAGGCTTATGGGGAGAAAGAGCGCCACCCAGCACAAAATCCGGAAAACCCCTTCTTCGTGTCCGGGAGGTTGCTCCAGGGTCTTTGCGTCCAGTTCCCGGTTGCGCAGCATGGGACGGCCAGCCATGGTACTCATTACGCAATCCCCTTCAAAATCCTGCGGCGCAGGCGGAAGGACACAAGATTCAGCGCCATGGTCATTAGAAACAGCACCAATCCGACGGCAAAAATGGTGCTGTACTCCAGCGTACCCGTGGGTGTGTCTCCCAGGCTTACCTGCACAATGTAGGCAGTCATGGTCTCAATGGGCACACGCGGATCCAGTGTGAAGCGCGGTTGCTGGCCTGCCGCGATGGCCACGATCATGGTCTCGCCGATGGCCCGGGATACCCCCAAAATGACCGAGGCGGCAATTCCGGAAAACGCCGAGGGCAGAATCACCCGGAAGATTGTGGAGACGCGGCTTGCGCCCAAGGCAAACGCGCCCTCCCGCAACACCCTGGGGACAGCGAAAATAGCATCCTCACTGAGCGATGCAATGATGGGAATAATCATGATTCCCATCACAATTCCTGGGCTGAGAGCGTTGAATCCAGAGAGGCCGGGAACCAGCGCTTGAAGAAACGGCGTAACGAACGTCAGGGCAAAGTAGCCGTAGACGACGGTGGGAACTCCGGCAAGGATTTCCAGCATGGGTTTCAGCAGCCGGCGCAGCTTTGGTCCCGCAAACTCGGAAAGGTAAATGGCTGCCAACAGACCGAGAGGAATCGCCGTGGTCAGCGCGATCACGGTGGTAAGCATTGTGCCCATCATCAGGGGCCAGATCCCGAAGTGCTTCTCGTCGAACAGGGGGGTCCACTGGCGGTCGCCAAAAAAATCAGCCAGCGGCACCTGGCTGAAGAAGCGCAGGCTTTCTTCAAGCAGCACGCCGATGATGCCGGCGGTGGTAAGGATCGAGAGCATCCCGCAAAGCAGCAGCGCCCAATAGATCAGCTTCTCTGAAAGGGCTCTGGGTGTTTCCAGCGAGATGTTCAGGTTAGGCGCCGGCATACGTGACTAGTTCATTTCCTGCGTGAGCAGAGTTTCAACGGAGACACCCACCTGGGAGCCCTTGCCGCCAAACAGCGATCCCGTAACGCGGCGCTGCACGCGGTCACGCGTAAGCTCCACCGCCCGGCCGGGGAGTGGGATATAACCTACCTCCGCGGAAAGCTCGGCAGCGTTTTGCAAATAGAAGTCAACAAACTCCGCGATCTCCGGACGCTCCAGCGAAGTTTTCTTTACGTAAATGAAGATGGGCCGGGAAAGCGGCTGGTAAGTACCATCACGAACCGTCTCAGGCGAAGGGAATACTGGTCCGGCGCCGTTCTCCGGCTTTTCATCGTCTACGGGGATGGCTTTCAACTTATCTTTATTCTCAGCGAAATAGGCATAACCGAAAAAGCCCATAGCGGCTGTGTCGTTGGCTATGCCTTGCACAAGAACGTTATCGTCCTCGCTGGAAGTGTAATCTCCGCGGCTGGAATGCTCCTTGCGGACAATGGCTTCGGTGAAGTAGTCATATGTGCCGGAATCCACGCCCGCACCGTAGAGGCGAAGCTCGCTTGAGGGCCACTCGGGACGTACATCACTCCATCGGCGGACTTTGGTCTGTGCCTCCGGCTCCCAAATCTTCTTCAACTCGGCAGCCGTTATGGATTTGGCCCAGTCATTCTTGGGATTCACGGCGATCACAATGCCGTCATAGGCTACTGGAAGCTCGATGTATTCGATGCTATTGGCAGTGCAGAGTTCAACTTCGGTAGGCTTAATGGGGCGGGAAGCGTCTGCAATGTCGATTTCACCGCCACAGAATCGCTTGAAGCCTCCACCGGTGCCGGAAATTCCCACAGTTACGCGCGTGTAGGGACGAGTCTTCTGGAACTCCTCAGCTACAGCTTCGGTAATGGGAAAAACAGTGCTCGAGCCATCAGCCCGGATCAGGGTTTCTTCCCGTGCCCGGCTGCAACCACCCGCAACCAGCAAAGCCAGGCAGATCACCGCAAGCCAGCTTGGGAGGGCATACCCGGTTGGTTTCATGAACCCCTTTCGAGAACGGGCCTGGTACGGCCCTCGATACAGTTCTACGCTAGTTCCTTTAAATGAATGTTAAAGAATCGCACTTTCCGGGTGTTTGATCCGAAGTCCGCAGAAGCGAGGTTTGAGGCGAAAAGCTCCGAGCTAGGATGCGGCGTTGGACTGACTTGCGTGCGGGACGGCGGCAGCCAGGGGGAGGCTGAAGTGGAAGGTGCAGCCGTGCCCAAGCGTACTCTCGGCACGTACTTCTCCACCGTGGTTGAGCACGATGTGCTTCACGATTGCCAGACCCAGGCCAGTGCCTCCGGCCTCTTGGGAGCGCGCCTTGTCCACCCGGTAAAAGCGCTCAAACAGACGCGGCAGGTGCTGGGAGCCAATCCCCGGGCCAAAGTCGCAGACGTAAAATTCCAGATCGGTCCCTTGCTGGACGGCTCCGATCTGAACCCTGCCGCCGTTCGCTCCATACTTCACGGCATTGTCAATGAGATTGGTGAAGACCTGATGGATGGCGTCGCGATCCGCTTTCACCATGGCATCCGGTAACTCCTCAACCACCAGTTCCACCCCACGGGTACGTGCGGTCTCTCGTAGAGAACTGACGGCCTCGGCCACGATCTCTCGCGCCGATATGTCTTCGATTTGGAGCTTCTGCTCCCCGGACTCCACCCGGGCCAGTGTCAGCAGGTCGTTGGTAAGGCGGCCCATGCGGTCGGCGTTCCGGCGAATGACTTCCGCGAACTCACGGATCGGGCCTTCCGGGGCCATCTCCAGCAGGGTCTCGGAATATCCCTGGATGGAGGTCAGCGGAGTACGCAGCTCGTGCGAGACATTGGCAATAAAGTCCCGTCGCGTTTTTTCCACGCGTTCCACCGCCGTGAGGTCATGAAGCACAGCAACCACGCCGCCAGGCATGGGAGCAGCCGTCATGTCGAAGGCGCGGCCCGGAGCAACGGAGCGCACGTGCGCGGAAGTGGCGTTCCGCTCGCGAAGACTCTGGCGTAGCGCCGCAAGAAAATCGGGATCGCGCAGGGCTTCCACGGCGGCGGCGCCTGGACGAGCCCTTCCGCCTGTAAGCCGTTCCATTGCGCCGTTCGCCCACTGAATTGTTTGATCATCGGAGACGGCAACCACTGGCTCTTGCATGCTGTTCAACACCGTTAGCATCTGCTGGCGGCTGGCCTGCATGCTGGAAAACATATCTTCCAAACGGCGCGCAGTTTTGTCGAGAGCCGACGCCACCTGTGCAATCTCATCGGAGCCATCTTCCTCAATGCGGGCGCTGAGATTGCCTTGGGCCACCTGCTCGGCAAAGCCTACAATCCTCCGCAGACGCCGGGATACTAGGTAGGCGGCCAGCGCCGCCACTGTGGCTGCCAGGAGCAGGGCGATTCCCGAGGCGCGCAGCAAACTTCCGCGTACCTGCTGCATGGTGGAAGCCACGGAAGCCAGCGGGTGGCCCAGACGCAGCGCGCCCCCGGCCCTGAGGGGCACTGCCACATACAGAATTTCTTCTTCGCCCGCATCGGCGCGTCGCGAGCTGGCAGCGGTTCCGCGCAGCGCAGCCGCGAATTCCGGGAGTCTTTCGATGCCAGACGTGCCCGTTCGTTCAGCGCCGGAGTCTGCCAGCACGCGTCCTGAGGCGTCGAGGATAGTGACCCGCGATCCAGTATCCACAGCGGCCTGCCGCGCCAGATCCGCCAGGTTGGATGCGTCGCGGTTTACCTGGTCGGCGAGCAGCCGGGCTTCTTGGCCTACGCTGGTTTCAATTTCCTGTTCCAGCGATCGTTGCAGGATGCTGCGGATGGTGACATCCAAGATCAGAGTCGCCGCCGCAATTACCACGAGGGCGGTGACCAGCACCTTGGCAAAGACGCTGCTTCTCACTTGGGAACCTCAAAGCGATAACCGGCGCCGCGCAGTGTCTTGAGGTATTGTGGATTTTCGGGGTCGCGCTCGATCTTCTCGCGCAAACGGCGAATGTAGACATCAACCGAGCGCGGCGTTACGAAGGAAGTATCACGCCAAACCGCATCCAGAATCTGGTCGCGGGTAAAGACCCGGCCGGGATGCCCAGCCAGATATTGCAGCAGGCGAAACTCGGTCGCGGTGGTTTCAATGAGTTCTCCGCGAACTCGCACATGCATAGCGCTGCCATCAATTTCCAGTTCGCCAATGTTCATCTGCACGGCAGGCAGGGGACGCTCAAAGCGGCGCAACACGGCCTTCACCCGCGCTATGAGTTCCTTGGGACTGAAAGGCTTGGTGATGTAATCATCAGCGCCCAGTTCGAGCCCTGCGATGCGGTCAGCCTCCGCAGTCTTGGCAGTGACAAAGATAATCGGAACCGCGGCCAGCTTCCCGTTCTGGCGGATGCGCCGGCAAACCTCAAAGCCATCAGCGCCCGGCACCATCACGTCGAGAAGGAAGAGCGCCGGAGGCTGCTTTTCAGCATCGGAAATTACGTGATGCGATCCGGTATACGCACGAACCCCGAAGCCGGCAGCGCTCAGGTGGTGGCGCACCAATTCGGCGATGTCGCTGTCGTCTTCCACTAAGAATACGGTGGGGTTCACAAGGCCATTGTAGATGAAGGGGCTTGGGACCAAAATCGTGTTTCCCGGCGAGGATGTTTTGACTGGTGCTGAAGCGCAATGTGGAAAGCTTGTCAGCACAGGGTATACTCGAAACCGAAGTGCGACGGATTATCACCATTCTATTGATCGTGCTAATTGGCAGCATCGGAACTGCCGATGTGTTGGCCTGTTCGGACGGCTGCGTGAGTGCGACTGTCGGTTCGTCACCTCTCGATTCTAAGGACACCGGATGCATTGTGTGTCACGGTGGATTTACATTTGGCAGCTATTCTCCTCAGCTTGCTTCCGCTCCAATCGTTGTTGAAGCTGTTATACCCCTAAATAGCACCGCAATCGTCCCGCCTCTATCGGACATCGAACACCCTCCGCGCAAGTCCTAGCTCTGCTTTCTCGAACAATCACCAAAAGGCATTGTTTCTTGCGTTATGACAGGGGTGTGCTCATGCGGCATTTCTTGCTGCTATTGTTGTGTTTTGTTGGTGTTAATGCATTTTCACAAGATTCGGCTCCAAAAGCCACTCTTCATGTGGAAGTGCGAAGCTCTGCAGGGGCACTATCCGGGGCAACAGTCAGCGTTGGCAGGACTTCAGCGACTACGGATGAACGCGGAAATGCAACCGTGCAGGTTGGTGCCGGGATGGTTCAAGTGCTGGTCGAGAAGAGCGGATTCTTTTCCGCGACTCAATCCTTGTTCCTCGTACCTGACCAGGAGCAGGGGATCATTGTAGAACTTCAGCCCCAGCCGGAAGCAAAAGAGGAAATCACCGTTTCCGCGACGCGGACAGACAAGCGATTACAGGATGAACCGACGCGAGTTGAAGTATTGAGTCGGGAAGAAATCGAAGAAAAGATGCTAATGACTCCCGGCGACATCGTAATGATGATGAACGAAATGGGCGGAATGCGAGTACAGACGACTTCGCCTTCGCTTGGAGCTGCGAGTGTTCGCATTCAGGGAATGAAGGGACGGTACACCCGCTTCTTTCAAGATGGTCTACCTTTATTCGGGCAGCAGGTGGGTGGTCTTGGCTTGCTTCAGATTCCTCCAATGGATTTAGGGCAAGTGGAAGTCATTAAGGGCGGGGCTTCAGCTCTCTATGGAGCAGGAGCAATGGGCGGCATAGTAAACCTAGTTTCCCGCCGTCCCGGCACGGAGCCGAATTTGGAGATGCTCGTGAATCGCTCAGCCCTTGGCGCAAGCGATGCAATCCTATTCGCTACTTCGCCACTGAATGCTCGCTGGAGTGCATCTTTGCTTGGAAGTGGCAATTTGCAAGAATGCAAAGACATTGATGATGATGGTTGGGCCGATCTATCGGGTTATGGGAGGGGCATCATTAGACCCCGGTTCTTTTGGGATGGTGGAAATGGCAGAACAGCGTTCGTGACCACTGGCGTGACCTACGAAAACCGCGAAGGGGGTACCATGTTCGGGTCTGTGCTTCCAGCAACGGGTCTGCCCTATACGGAGGCCTTGGACACACGCCGATATGACATAGGCGCAACCAGTCAATTCCTGATTGGCAACAAGTATCTGCTGACGTTTCGTAGTGCTGCTTCCACGCAGGGCCATCGTCACGGATTCGGTGATGTACTTGAGCGGGACCGGCACAACATGTTTTTCGGCGAAACGTCCATCCGAGGCACGGCGGGACGCCACACATGGGTTGCGGGATTAGCTTTTGAGCGAAACACCTACGATGCTAAGGATGTACCGCAGTTCTCCTTCGCCTTCAATGCTCCTGGCATCTTCGTGCAGGATGACATCAACTTGACACAATGGTTTTCGGTGTCCGCAAGTGGTCGAGCAGACTTTCACAACGAATATGGAACGTTCCTCAGTCCACGCATTTCTGCATTATTAAAATCGGGAGAATGGAGCAGCCGTGTATCTCTTGGACACGGATTCTTTGCGCCAACGCCGTTAACTGAAGAAACCGAAGCCGCTGGTTTGTCCCGATTGGTAATCCCTCAGCCGCTAAAAGCCGAGCATGGTA
>JBFXAV010000134.1:0-6810 GCA_050183935.1 Candidatus Korobacteraceae bacterium
TTCAATCCCGGTGGATGCCGGCCAGACGATTGAAGACCTGAACATCATCCTCAACGCAACGCCACCACGCTTCGATCAGCACGAAATTATGGGTCTGCTGCTGCAGCAACAACCATTCGGGCTCAAGTTGCGCGGGAGGCACGTGTGAGGCGCAACCCGTGGCTTGCAGGGCTTGCCATGTCGGCCGCATGTTTCTGCATTGCCTGTGGTGGCGGCACCGTGGCTCCAGCCCGCAGCCCTCGACAATACCACCCCCATCTGGCCCCGTTCCTCTGGCGATCAGCACGACATCAATGCCCGAAGTAATTGCGGGCCAATCGTACAGTGCAATGCTTACGGCAACAGGTGGACTGCCTCCATATACGTGGACAACTGTAAATCTGCCGCCCGGTCTTTCACTCGACGCCAGCACCGGGGGGATTGCCGGAGCTGCAAATTTCGCCGGAGTCCAACCTTTTAGCGCCAGAGTCGTAGATTCCTCCTCGCCATCTCAAACTGTTACCAGGCAGTTCGGCATCATGGCGTATGAACTCCTCAAGGGCTCAATCAATGATCATTGGCAGGGGTCTCAATTCAGTTCGCTAGCTACCAACCTAACGCCGCGAGGAGGAAAGGCGCCGTTCACATTCGAAATTATTGCGGGTTTACTGCCCCCCGGCATGAAGCTGGACGCTGCCGGAAAGAGCAGCGGGGCGCCATTGAAACAGGGAAACTTTGTCGCGACCATCCGCATTCGTGATTCCTACTCGCCACCACAAGAAGTGACACAGCAGTTGGTTGTAGACGTCCGTCCCTCCACACTTCTGGTTGGGAACACTGTTCCCGAGCGCGTTCCCCTTGGCTCGCCTTTTCAGGGTACTCTCGTCATTACGGGAGGCACGCCTCCATACACCCTTGTTCACAGAGCTGGAGCTTTTCCACCGGGGTTTGGGCAATTCAACACCAATACGGGAGAGTTCAGCGGAACCCCAATCCTGCCCGGAACGTGGAGTCCCTCAATTTTTGTCACAGACTCAGGCTCACCGGCACAATTTGTTTCTCATTCCCCGACGTTTCGAGTAGAGCCTTTGCGCGGCCGCAATGACAGCATCAGTACGGCGACTCCTCTCGGAAACGGAACCACGTCGGGGTCGATCAGTCCATTTGACGAATCTAGGGGAGTTACTCACGCCGACGTGGACGTCTACCGGCTCAGGACAAATGCAGGTTCCGTGGTAAATCTAGAGATTCGCAGCAAGCGTGACAATCCCCAGAGGCCTCTTGACAGTGTTTTGGAACTACTGGATGGAAACGGGCAGAGGCTAAGTTTTTGCCGTCCGATGGGCGACAGCACCTCGGACAATTTCACGGCGACCTGTCTCAACGACGACTTGAGCAGCAATCCACACATTCAGGATTCAGTGCTCGACTTTCGCGCTCCCGGAGATCCCGGTACGGCATTTGTGTTTTATGCGCGCGTTTTCGACTGGAGCGGAAATGCGCGACCCGATATGACCTACAATCTCGAGGTCAGTGGAGTTCTGGAGCCGCTGATTCAGCAGCCCTCTTTCACTTTTGTCGCCAGTAAAGGATTGACATTCAACGAGAGGATTCCTGCCTTCGGGGGGATTTCCCCAGTGACGTGGTTACCTCCAGTGGGATCTTTGCCCCCCGGAATCTCATTCGTTGGCCCTGCGTTTGACGGCGTCCCTACTCAGAACGGCGTCTATACCTTCCAGCTTCAGGCCTCGGATTCAGGAAGCCCGCCGGAGGTCATTAGCCTGCCCGTTACGATTCATGTCACCGACCCATTAGTGTTTGCAACGCCCGCGACGATGCCCGACGCCTGCATCGGCAAGCCCTACAGCTTCTCTCCTCAGCTTACCGGAGGGTTCCCTCCTTACTCTGTGACCCAATGGTTTCCTCTCACGGCCTGGACATTGAACATCAATATGCTCACACTGGCGATCTCCGGCACGCCACAACAAGGCGGAACATTCTCCGCTTCTCTTCACGTGCGTGACTCCGGCGGGAAATTTACGCAGCAAACACTTTCCGTGACTGTGAAGAACTGCCCTTGAACGCGCGTAGGCTCGTTGTGTCGTTACCGTGAACGAAGGGCTGCATTCCATTTCTGCAGGAAAGAACGCAATGCCCTTCCCCGATGGCTGACCTTCGCCTTCTCCTCGGCGGAGAGCTCGGCTGCCGTCTTCCCCAGTTCCGGCAAGAAGAACAGCGGGTCATATCCGAATCCCTGGGAGCCGCGCCGCTGGCGCAGGATTACTCCTTCGACTTCGCCCCGCGCCGTGAGCAGCGTTTTGCCGTCTCGTGCTGCCGCCAGCACGCAAACGAAGCGTGCATTTCGCCATTCCTCGGGCACGCGCTCCAGTTCGTGCAGCAGGCGAGCATTGTTTTCTTCGTCGCTGGAGTTGGAGTGGTTTGCAGTGGACGATGCCGGGTGGGCGCGATCCAAACTGCTTGCATCCTCGCGGCCGCCTTCCCGCCTTTCCATCGCCGCATACCGCGCCGAATGCACCCCCGGAGCGCCGCCCAGTGCCTCTACTTCGAGTCCAGAATCATCGGCAAGCACCCACTCGCCGGGCACCAAACGGCTGTAGTACTCGGCTTTCTTCCGGGCATTGGCTTCAAAAGTGTCTCCGTCCTCCGCAGGCGCCGAAAGACTTTCCATTTTCGGCAGCGGCATAAGTTCGACATCACTGCCCGCCACAGCTCCGGCAAAATCACGGAGCTTGCCTTTGTTCGTGGTGGCAACGAAGATGCGCAGCATGTACAGCAGCTTATCGCATCGTCGGTTGCGCCCTTCCGTTACCGGAGCGAAAGAGAGATTTTGCGCGGGAGCGTAACGGCGAGGTCACACCGCGCGTATCGTCGCCCTGCGCCGTGGTTGGCACGATCCGCATGCCTCCGTTATAATCAGTTTGCCTTTCGATGCGCGCCCTTAGCTCAGCTGGATAGAGCGTCTGGCTACGAACCAGAAGGTCGGGAGTTCGAATCTCTCAGGGCGCGCCATTTTAAGCTTCGCCATACAACTTCCGCAACAACTGAATCCCGCGAATTTCTACGTCGAACCTGCTTGAGAATTGAACGACTCGACGGTGGCCCAGGCAATGATCGTCTCTCTTTCACACATATACATGGGGCGCCCCAGACGAGCTTGCTCGTCTGGGTTTCTATCTCGCACCAGCAGCAGCTTTGCGAATGACGAAGTTTGAAGGAAACATGGCATTGACAGCAACCACCCCATTTTCACCATACGCATAGTCACGGAAACTGCTCTAGCGTCACAACTCCAAACCGGTTGGGATTCTACTGCGCTCAGGCGACGACATCTATACGGATTGCCCGTTCTTCTCACCGCCGCAATACAATCAAACCATGCGCAACTTTCAGGTGCTGTTCGATGAAGGCGAGCCTTCGCCGGTCGAAGACGCAGCCTACTCGCCTTATGGACGGCTGGGGTTCCCGGCGCCTCCGGCGGAGCGTCCCTGGATTTTCTCGAACTTTGTGCAGTCGCTCGACGGCATTGTGTCGCTGCGAGGTCCGCACCACTCCGGATCGGATATTTCCCAATCAGAAGAAGACCGCTGGCTCATGGACCTGTTGCGCGCCCAGGCCGACGCAATTCTGCTCGGCGCAGGAACGCTGATTGATGAGACCCGTTACGGGCAGCGGGAGCGCGGGCCGGTGTTCCGCATCATGGCTCCGGAACTGCGGGAGCTGCGGCGTAAGCTGGGGAACGGGCCGGAGCGGAACATCTTTGTTACCGGCTCGGCGCTGCTCGACCTTGATGCCTACCGTGCCTTTGATGGCGAGCACGTGGAGGCGATGATTCTCACCACGCGCGCTGGCGCATCCCGGCTGGCTTCGGCGGCCTCCCGCAAGAATGTGCGGCTGCTGGTTGCGGGCGAAGATCGAATGGTGGACCTGAAGGCCGCGATGCGCATCCTGCGATCCGAGATGGGAATTCAGTATCTATTGTGCGAAGGCGGCCCGGTTCTCTACGGAAGCATGATTCATGCAGGCTTGATCGACGAGAAGTTCGTAACCATCTCCCCGGTGGAAGTTGGACAGGGCGTTCCCGCCGAACAGCAACTCGGGATGGAGGGAACCACAGGGAGCTCCCTGCGCCCGACCACCTTTACGGGCGTGGGCTTTACTCGTGAAACCGCTCCCTGGTGGAGATGGATCAGTTGCCGGCGGGCAGGTGAACACCAGTTCAGCCGTTATCGAAAAGAATAGCGCGAGATTGAAGCGGACGTGCAGCAGCGAAGACTGCAGGTGGAGATCACACGTTACGCGGTGGGATCTTTAGGCGGATCTTTGTGGGGTTCCGCCTGGGATTCCGCGGGGGTGGGAGGCGCGCCGGAAACAGGAGGCGTTTTTGGCAGGCCTGGGTTATTGAGTTCGGGACCTCCGAGTTCAGGGCTTCCTGACCGCTCGCGCAGTTGCTTGAGAAGATCCTGGCGGTTTGGCCCGTTGTATTCGCGGGAGAAACGATCCAACGCGACGGTGAGGATGTCGTCGTGATGCAGGCGCTCCAGCCCTCTTTCCTGCGTAATATTCAGCCAGAGACTGTGGATGAGCATCACATCTTCGGGCTTGATTCGCGGCTCGTGCGGCCCGATGGTGAATGTTTCCACACTCATATCCGGACGCACCACGTGCAAAATGAACTGCCGCTTCGGTTCCGGGAGTGCCTCCCAGGCACGGCCCACAAACAAAGCTTGATCGGCTCCGGACATGCGGCTGGAAAGGCCGGCCACAACAGCGCTGCTTTCTAGAGCCTGCGCGGTGATCACGGTGGCAGAGGCGGGGTCGCGCGCCGGGACCACCAGCAGCGAAATATGCTTGCCGAATTTTTCCGCGACGGCGACGGCGCGGGTAAACAGCGTCTGCTCGTAGTCGCTGAAGATTTGCTCCATGGCAAGGTCGTAGCCGCCTGCCGACATGGGGGTAAGCCGGGCGGTCATCACGACGACATCTTGCTCGTCGGTATGCGTCCGTTCCAGAATCCAGCGCAGGTGGTGCATGGCGTTGTAGTCACGCACGGCAACCAGGATGTTGCCGGGACGAACGCCCACGGACTCCTGCCGCACGGTATCGCGATGCACAAGCTGGAACTGCTCGCGCATCTGGTGGGCCGCCGCAGCAAAACGACGGCGGTTCACCCGCTCGCTGATGGTGAACACTGCGAAAAAGACGGCGGTGAACACCACCCCGCTCATGGTTGCCACGGACTTGGTAAACAGGTTCACCAGCGCAACGGAAACCAGCACCATGCAGACCGATGCCAGGCCGATGGGAATCTCGACGTTCCCGATCCTCAGGTTTGGCGGAACCTTCCAGCCACGCTCTCCCTTGTACTTGAAGCGGAGCACGAGCATGGAAAAGCTGTTAAACACAAAGCTCCAGATCACGCCGAAGGCGTAGGCCTCGCCCAGCACATAGACGTTGCCTCGACTCAGCAGGATGATCAGCAACTGGAGCCCGACTACAAGGTTGATATTGCGAAAACTGGTTCCATACTTCTTATGCGGCTTGCGGAACCATTCGGTGAGAACGCCATCTTCGGAGACACGGTTGAGCACGCCATTCGAGCCAACAATGGCAGTATTGATGGCTCCCGACAGCATCAGGAACCCGACTGCGACCACGAAGATACGGAACAGGATACGCAGAATCTGCGGCCCTTCCAGATTCATGGCCAGTCCGGCAATCAGGTTGTCCCCGTAAACCGAAACCCGCACGTCGTCGGGAACAATCATCACCGCCAGCAGGGAGACAACGCCCGTAAACATGAAGCTATACACGCCAATGATCAACGCGGTGCGCTTCAGGTTCTTGAGCTTGGGATGGGCAATCTCGCGATAGACCTGCGCCAGGGATTCCTCGCCGCTCATGGCCAGGATGGAGTGCCCGAACGCCATCATAATGCCGAACAGCCCAAACATCTGGTGCAGGTTGGTTTCGTGGAGAAAGCCCAGGGCTTCCGGAGCAAAACTAAGGTTCTCCGGTAGCGGCAGTGGCGGAAGGTGCGCGCCGCGAATCAGCAATGTAATCGCGGACCAGGCAAGAAGAATCACCACCATGACCGTGGTGATGATCATGATGTGAAATGCCTTCTCGCTGGATTCCTCGATCCCCTTGGTGTTCTGCCACCAGTAGTACAGGGTGACCAGGACCGCGATAACCACCGCAATAAAATTGTCGCTGATGTGGGGCGGACTTCCGAACAGGTTGTGCATCGCCACCGGAATCCAGCCATGCGCATCGGCAGTGGCCAGCAGCTCGTTGAGAAGTCCGGCAACGTATTGCCCGGCGGCCACACCCGAGATGGGGCCGGTAAGGACGTAATCGAACATCAGGGCAGAGACTGCGAGCTTGGCGAGCTTGCCGCCAAGCGCCTCCTTCACGATGCGGTATACCCCGCCGCGCACGAACATGGAGCAGCTCTCCACGTACACAGCGCGCACCGCGAAGGAGAACAGCATGACACCCAGGATGAGCCAGGGAGCACTCTTCCCTACCGCCTGTTCGGCAATCGCGGCGGCGTAGAAGGCCGAAGAGCCAAGGTCATTTAGAATTACGGCAGCGGCACGCCAGTAGGAGATAAAGGTGAGCATCACCGAGGTCGCGACTACAATGCGAACCCGGTTGTCCGGTACTCCTGGCTGACCGAAAGAGGACATGAAGATTGATGCCGGCCGGAAAGACGAATGAAGCCTTTCTTACTGGCGGGCGATTTGCGCGTGAAAACGGCTGCTTGCGGGCGCTCAAAATCCGCGATGCACGAAACGGATTAGTGTAAGC
>JBFXAV010000135.1:0-6800 GCA_050183935.1 Candidatus Korobacteraceae bacterium
AATGCGCTGGATGCGCGCCCCTATGCGTTCACTAGCGTAGTTCCTGAAAAAGCTCCGTTTAAATGGAACCAGTTCGGTTTCACCCTGGGAGGCCCGGTTCAGATACCGAAGTTGTTCAATGGTAGGGACCGTCTGTTCTTCATGTCAAACTTCGAAGGTTTCCGCCTGCGCAACCAGGATCAAACGATCTACAACTTGCCGTCGGCAGCCATGCGTACAGGAAATTTTTCGCAACTGCTGCCGGGCATCGTGATCCGCGATCCTCTCAACGGGCAGCCGTTCCCTGGCAACATCATCCCGGCGAATCGCTTGGATTCGATCGCGAAGGGACTATTGGAGTTCTATCCTGAACCCAACATTCCCGGCGCCGGGCTGACCCAGAACTATCTCGCGCTACAGAACAAAACAACCGATAAAAATCAGTTCACCCAGCGAATAGACTTTGTGGAAAGCCAGAAGTCCTTCTGGTTTGGACGTTTTAGTTGGACTGATGAGCTGGTGGTCGAACCAGCCCTTAGAGACAACGGCAATATCACAGAAACCAACGTGAAGCAGGGCATGGTCTCCAATACCAGAACTTTCTCGCCGAGTTTCGTGAATGAATTTCGCTTCGGTACGACGAAGTTCTTCAACAACCTGGCGCAGGAGCTCCAGTACGAGCGAAATGTTCACAAGGAGCTGGGAATAGGACTGTTCGATCCGCCGCCGATCTCGTGGGGCCTCCCCAGTGTTGGAATCGCAGGCTTCAGCGGCTTTGGAGCTGGCGCGTCAGTTCCGTTCGTAGGAGATAACTACATCTTCCAGTTTATCAACAATGTTTCGATCATTCGTGGCAGCCACTCCATGAAGTTCGGAGGTGAATTCCGCCACGATCGTTACAACATGATTGGCACGCAAGAGAGCCGAGGCACGTTTACGATCAATCAGCCTCGCACTGGTTACGGATTTGCCGACTACATGTTGGGCATGGTGAACCAGACTCGAAGCGCAGGCGACCTGGCCCGCGGCAACTACCGCGCCAACAGCCAGGCCTACTTCTTCCAGGACACTTGGAGAGTGAGGCAGAACCTGACGCTCGATCTTGGACTGCGCTACGAATTCACTCCACCGTGGTTCGATGCGCGTGGGGAACTCATGAACATCTGGTTCCCTGAGGGATATGGATCCAATCCTTCATTACAACCCTGTTTTGTTCGAATCGGCAGTGGGGATCTGTATGAGAACGTCGCAACCCGTTTCGATCCCAACATCTGCGTGGTGCGCGACGGTCGCCTGGGAGACCGTTTGGTTGCATCGGACAAAACCAACTGGGCGCCACGTATCGGAGTGGCATGGAGTCCGACTTCAAAGATGACTGTGCGCACCGGCTTCGGCATGTTCTACGTGCAGGACACCACCAATCCGGTGTTCGACATGAGCCGCAATATTCAAGGCCGCATCGCCAGCGTGGGCGAGAACCTGACCTTCCGCAGCCCCTACAGCGGCGGTTCCAGTAACCCTTGCGGCGTGCAGATGCCACCACAGGTCTGCGTCAGCACTCCGCAGGGTCTGTCGAACCAGTACGACCGCCGCACGCCATACATCGAGCAGTACCTGTTGAACATCCAGTATCAGCTCACAAGCGGTACGGCGTTTGAAGCCGGCTACTTCGGCAATCAGGGCCACCGTTTGCAGCGCTTCATCACGCTGAACCAGCCCAGGCCTGCGGCAACGGGCTCGATTCCCTCGCGCAGCATCTCTCCGCAGTTGGGGAACATCCAGCACGTGGGCAGCGTGGCCCATTCGAATTACCATTCCATGTCCGGCAAGGTAACCCACCGCATGTCGTCCGGGCTGACAGCCTTGTTCAGCTACACCTGGTCGAAGTCCATCGACAATGGCAGCGGCCTGCGCACTCTGGGAACGGATGCGCTCAAACCGCAGAGCGGGGATTGTGTAACCCCGGCGTGCGGCGAACGCGGACTTTCCGTCTTCGATGTGCGGCACCGCATGGTGTCGTCCTTCCTCTATGACCTTCCTGTAGGTACAGGGCGCAGGTTTATGAATCAGGGTGGCGTGCTCAATGCCATCCTGGGCGGCTGGCAGCTCGGCGGCATCGTGCGCGCGAATACCGGGTTCCCACTAACCGTGTTGAGCGGCGTCGATCAGTCCCGAACAGGGCATGGCTACGACCGCCCCAACGCCGTGGCTGGAGTGAATCCCGAGCTTCCGGAAGACCAGCGTTCCGCTGCCCGCTATTTCAACATCGGCGCCTTCCAGATGAATGCACTGGGTACCTATGGCAACTTGAGCCGGGCGACGCTCACCGGTCCGGGAGTGTTCGGCCTGGACTTCTCCACCCTGAAGAACTTCAACTTTGGAGAAGGAAAGTACGTGCAGTTCCGCTGGGAGGCGTTCAACGCTCTGAACCATCCCGTTTTCGCTGACCCCAACACGAGCATGGCCCAAAGCAACTGGAACGTCGCCGGACTAAACCGTATCCCCACTAGCGGCGTGTTTGGCTCCATCAACGACACGCGGGCCACTATACCAATGCGCAAGATGCAGTTTGCGTTGAAGATCGTTTTCTAAGTTTGCATTGGGCCTCTGATCGTTCCGGTGGAACTTGGTGTTGTCCCCGATAGGGGAGGACTTACAGGTTCCGCCGGAGTCAGTCTTCTTCGCTTTATCCGCAATTTTTCGTGCCATGGGTTTCTAACGGGCCTGCCAGTTCGGGACTAATACGTATCGAACAAGGAGAGTCCCTCATGCGCAAACCATTCCAATGGATACTGATTCTCACGTTCTTGCTCGCGTTTTCGTCCTCCGTATTTGCCCAGAACTTCGGGCAAATCACCGGCATCGTGACCGACAGTAGTGGAGGAGTGCTTGTCGGCGCCACGGTAACGGTCACCAATACTCAGACAGGAGCTGCGCGCACAGCGGAAACGAACAACACGGGGAACTATGTGTTCCCGAACCTGCTTCCAGGCGTTTACAACCTGCGCGTTGCGATGCAGGGTTTCCGCGGAGAAGCCCGCAACGGAATAGAACTACAGGTTCAGCAGACGGTCCGCCAGGACTTCCCGCTGCAAGTTGGGTCGGTAGCAGAAACCATCGAAGTGACTGCCGCTGCTCCGCTGATCAACACGGAAGACGCCGCGCTGGGCACGGTGATTGAAAACCGCCGTATCGTGGATATGCCTCTGAATGGCCGAAACTTCCTCACGCTGGCGGAACTGACGCCCAACGTGTCCGCGAGCTTCGCAGATGCCGGAGCATCCGCACCCCGACAGGGCGGCGACCGGTCCTCGCAACAAATTTCAGTTGCGGGTGGCCGGCGGGAGTGGAACTACTTCACTCTGGACGGAATCAACAACACAGATGTGAACTTCAACTCCTATATTTTCCTGCCCTCGATTGACGCTTTGCAGGAGTTTAAAGTTCAGTCAGGAATCTACTCCGCAGAATATGGCCGTGCGCTGGGTCAGGTGAGCGCATCCACCAAGAGCGGTACCAACTCGTACCACGGTACGGCGTGGGAATTCATTCGCAACAACAAGCTGGATGCTCTTCCTTACCAGTTCGGCAGCGTTGCACCAAGATCCACGCCCTTCAAGTGGAATCAGTTTGGCTTCACGTTGAACGGCCCCGTCCAAATCCCGAAAGTATTCAATGGCAGGGACAAGCTCTTCTTCATGGTGAATTATGAGGGCTTCCGCCTGCGTAACCAGGACCAGAGACTTTTCAATGTGCCCTCGCTGGCGATGCGAAGTGGCGATTTTTCCGAACGGACTGCGAACATTCGGGATCCGCTGACCGGACAGCCGTTTCCGGGGAGAATCATTCCCACTAATCGGCTGAATCCAATTTCTCTGCAGCTACTCGAGTTTTACCCGGCCCCAAACCAGCCTGGCGCAGGTCTGGTCAACAACTATCTGGCGGTGAACCAGAATTTCACCAATAAGGATCAGTTCACTACGCGCATCGATTTCGTGGAAAGTTCGCAGTCGAGCTGGTATGGCCGCTATAGCTGGACGGACGAAGCCGTTTTCTCAGGGGGAATCAAGCTCAACGGCGCTACGGTGACAACTAGGGCACATCAGGCAATTATCGACAATGCCAGAACCCTGACGCCCACCGTGGTCAATGAATTGCGTCTTGGTTACAACAAATTTTTCAACCACAGCGGTACACAGCTGAACAACCTTCGCGATGTGACCGCAGAAATTGGACTTCCTCTCCCCTCGCCCCCTCCGCCGGAAGCGTGGGGAACTCCGAGCATCGGAATAGCAGGGTTTTCCGGGTTCGGCGACGATTCCAATTCGCCCTTCATCAACAACAATGAAGGCTACCAGGTAACCGATAACATGTCGTGGATCAAAGGCACGCATTTTCTGAAGTTTGGTACCGATCTCCGGCTTGACCGCTTCAATCAGGACGGGAATCAATTCGCTCGTGGTTCCGTCAGTTTTGCCAACAACGTCGCGACCGGTTATGGATTCGCCGACTTCCTGCTCGGCAATATAGGCAGCTGGTCTTATGCCTCGGGTTTGGCGGTGGCCAGACTCCGCGCGTTCAGCCAGGCCTACTACATCAACGACACCTGGAAGTTACGGCCCAACCTGACCATCAACATGGGGCTGCGTTACGAATACACGCCACCGTGGAACGACAAAGCGAACCGGCAGATCACCGCGCAAATTCCCACAAACCCGGACTGCCGAGTTGCGAACCCATTGTGTTCCCTGCAGAACCCCGTAGTTGCTGACCGCAGCTCCCATCCGGTGCTGGTTCGAAAAGGCAGCGGCGGCTTCTATGATGACGCGAAGATCCTGTATCACCCAGACATTCAGGTCGCACGCGACGGTCGACTAGGAGACCGATTGATTGAGTCGGACTACCAGAACTTTGCGCCGCGTTTGGGAATCTCGTGGAGCCCTACATCCAAGTGGGTGCTCCGCGTGGGCGCCGGCATCTTCTTCGTTCAAGATATCGGCAACATCGTTTTCGACATGAACCGGAATCTTCAGGGACGGCTTACGGTGCAGTCCACCGCGACCAACCTGATTTCAACCTGGCAGGATCCCTTTAACTTCGGAAGCGGGAACCCCTGTAACGCTCCGGCAGGCGTCCTTTGTGTGGAACGACCACTGGTGCTTACCAGCCTTGTGAAACGCAGAACCCCCTATGTCGGGCAGTATGAGGCCGGCATCCAGCGGCAGCTTTCCAACACGTTAGGCCTGGAAGTGAGCTATCTGGGATCACAGGGCCACCGGCTCCAGCGCTGGGTCAACTTGGCGAACCAACCAGTTCCCGGTATAACATCGATAGCATCCCGCTCGCCATTCCCAGAGTTTGGCTTGTTCCAGGGTGCATCCAACGTCGGCCACTCCAACTATCACTCTCTTGGCGCGAAGCTCACCCGCAGCTATGCCGCCGGTCTCACTGTGCTCAGCTCCTACACGTTCTCGAAATCCATTGACAACGGAAGTGGAATCCGGCCGCTCGGCACGGACCCGCTGAACCCACAGGACTCTCACTGCCTGCATTGCGAACGGGGGCTCTCGGTTCACAACCAGCAACACCGCTTCACAACTTCGGTGGTATATGACGTTCCCTTTGGCCCCGGCCGGAGATTTCTGAGCCAGGGAGCTTTGGGAAAGGTGATCGGCGGCTGGAAGCTGAACTCGATTGTCACGCTTGGCTCGGGATTCCCTCTGACCGTGAATGCCGGCGAAGATACCGCCAATATCGGCAACTGTTGCCGGCCGAATCGAAATTACTCGGTTAGCACAAAACTTGACGAGCCCACTCGATTTCAGTGGTTCAACAAAGCCGCCTACTCCCGGGCGACCAACGGTACCCTCGGCACCGCAGGGCGAAGCGAGATCATCGGGCCCGGAATTATTGGCTGGGACTTCTCAACCCTGAAGGACTTCCACATCACCGAAGGCAAGTTCGTTCAGTTCCGGTTCGAGGCCTTCAATTTCATGAACCATCCGAATTGGGGAGATCCCAATAACAACTTTGCCAATGCTGCCTTCTCCACAATCACTACCACGCGCACGCAGATGCGCCGGTTGCAGTTTGGATTGAAGGTGGTTTTCTAGGCAGTAAATGTCATCGGGAGGAGACCGCGGGGCCACTTCGCGGTTTCCTCCGTTTCTCAGCAAGGAGTAAGGATATCGCGGCGCATGTGGCATGTTTCCGCTGATGGAAGTTCCTGCTTTTCTCTTGCACCGAACGGTGGCAAAATCCCCGTCCTGCGCTGAACAGAAAGGTGAATGTTCCCATGAAACGCAGGGAGTTCTTGGTTGTTACCGCCGCCGTACCGATGGCTGGCGCCTTTGCTTTTGCGGAGGCGCAGCAGAAGCGGATTTCGGGCAGGTCTGTGTTCTATGCCGCCGTGGGCGAGGAGGTGATGCAGTACGATCTTGATGCCACCGGTGCTGCCCTCATCCGGCGGGCTTCCGTCACTGTGCCCGCAAATGTGCAAGAGGCATGGCCACATCCTTCCGGCAAATATCTCTACGTAACCTGGAGCAACGGAGGCGCTAGCTACGCGGCCGTAAATGGTGCTGTGCCGAAAGGCGACAAGTTCGGCGTGAGCGCATTCCGCATCGATCCGGCATCGGGTGCGCTCTCGCCGCACGGAACTCCAGCCGCATTGCCGGTGCGTTCGGTGTTCGTCACCACGGATATTGACGGTACTCACTTGATCTCGGCTTTTAACGAGCCGAGCAGCCTCGCCGTCCACAGAATCATGCCAGACGGAACTCTTGGTGCGGAAGTAAAGTCCAAAGCGCCACTCGACTGCG
>JBFXAV010000136.1:0-6776 GCA_050183935.1 Candidatus Korobacteraceae bacterium
TTCGATGGTAAAGGTCCGTCCGCCAGTAAGATCGGTAATCTCGGCGAGGGTCTGGGGGCCCAAACGCTCTTCCATTGTGGAAGGGGTGGAAGAGAAGATGCCAATCGCGTAAACCTGAACGTCCGCTTCGCGCACCAGCCCTTTGATTTCCCCGCTGGTATACCGGCTGTGATTGTCGCCACCATCCGAGATAATCAGCAGTGCCTTCTTCTGATGCCGGGCCTGCCGCATGTTATTCAGGCCCAAGTAGATGGCGTCCATAAGGGCGGTTCGGCCCTTGGGAATGGTGTACAAGAGCTTTCCCTGGATCTCCTCGATCGACTGGGTAAAGTCCGACAGCACCTCAGGGCGATCCGAGAACGAAACCATAAAGAACTCGTCCTGCGGGTTCGCGGTGCGGAAGAACTCAACGACTGCCTCGCGGGCCTTCTCCATTTTGTCGCCCATGCTGCCGCTCATGTCGAAGATCACTCCCATGGAAATGGGAGAATCCTCGCTGGAGAAGTGCTGAATCTGCTGTTTCTTGCCGCCTTCGAAGAGATCGAAGTTATCCCTTTCCAGGCCGGTAACCAGACGATTCATGGGATCGGTGATGGTCACCGGAATCAGAACCAGGTCCACATCCACGCGCAGAGGGCGGGTATGGGTACGAAGCGCCGGATCGATGTCGTCCTCCGGTTCGGAAGCTTCCACTCGCGGCTGGATATGAACCTCCGGATCCTGGGACCATACTGGGGATGGGTTTGTAATCAGAAACAAGATCAGGAGAAACAAAAGACCTTCAGGGCGGGAAGAAGACACGGGCCTATGTGGAAACGCCGCCAGACAGCGGCGCGACCCGCGCCTGATTGTGGCGAAGCGGGCCATAAAGAGCCTCTCAAGTCTCAATATTATCACAGTTATTCCGTGACAGCCGCGGCTGACAATCTTTTGACAATCTGCGAAGCTGCGACCTTTCAATGAGATGACTTCCCGAGTCTGCAAGTTTTCTACGGTCGTAAAGGTTAGACGTGCAAGGTTCCAAAAAGACCGAAAAAACCGTTGCCGCGGCCTGGCGTCGGAAAACTCCAACATCCACCATCCGGACTGTTAAAATTGCGAGCGGGACAGTTTTCCTCTCCCGCGAATTCCTCAAATTCCAGCGTTCAAGTGCTTTTGGAGCGAATACAGCATGGCCAGGATTGATGCCTTCCGCGCGTGGCGCTACAACCCCGCGCGCGTCCAGCCGCAAGATGCGGTCACCCAGCCCTACGACAAGATATCCCCCGAGATGCAGGAAAAGTACTATGCCGCCAGCCCTTACAATCTGGTGCGCATCATCCTGGGAAAACGCGAGTCGCGTGATAACGAGAACGACAACGTTTACACCCGCGCTGCTGCGCACCTGAAACAATGGCAGGCGGAAGGCCCACTAAAACAGGATCCCCAGCCGGCTATTTACGTCTATTCCCAGAAATTCACCGAGCCAGGGACCCAGAATCTCCGCGAGCGCCGTGGCTTTATCGCTGTGGGCAAGGTATACGACTACGCCGACAACGTGGTGTTTCGCCACGAGCAAACCCTGGCAAAGCCCAAGGCCGACCGCCTCGACCTGCTCCGTGCCACACGCGCTCATTTCGGGCAGATTTTCATGCTCTATAGCGACCCCACCAATGCCGTGGAGCGCGCACTGTCGCCGTCCGGGGAGCCTGAAATCGACGTCCGCGACGAGTATGGCGTGCAGCACCGCGTCTGGAAGGTCTCCGATCCAGCCGCGATCCAGGCTGCCCAGAACGCCATGGCGGACAAGAAGCTGATCATTGCAGACGGTCATCATCGCTACGAAACCTCGCTGAACTACCGCAACGAACGCCGCAAGGCGGCTCAGGCCCGCGCCGCTTCCATTGGTTCGGGAGGAAACTCGGGTGGCGGAGTTGCCACCGCGACCGAAGTGGCCGAGGCGCCCTACGAGCGCGTAATGATGACGTTCGTCAACATGGATGCCGAGGGGCTGGTTATTCTGCCTACGCACCGCGTCGTTCACGGACTGACCGGATTCGACGTTCAGCAACTGCTGACGCTCTCCCGGCAGTACTTCGATGTAGAGCCGGCTCCCCTGGACCCCGCCGACCTGGTGTCCACACTCGCCGATGCCGGCCGCGACGCCACCGTGATTGCCGCGGTGACCAGTGATGGAGCCTGGCTTCTGCGCCTACGCCCGGGATCCAGCGATGCCCTTCCGCAACTCCAGGAATTCTCGCCCCGGCAGCGCAAGCTCGACGTGGTGCAGCTACATAAAGTGTTACTTGAGGGTGTACTGGGTATCTCTGAAGAAGACATCCGTAACCAAACTAATATTTCCTATCATCGTGAAGCCAAGGAAGCTGTTGATCGCGTGCAACACAAGGCGGCCAATGTGGCCTTCCTGATGAATCCGGTCAAGATTGAGCAGATGAAGGAGGTCGCCTTCGCGGGCGAAGTTCTGCCGCAGAAGTCCACCGATTTCTTCCCCAAGATGCTCAGCGGGCTGACCATCTATGCGCTGGAGTAAAGCGGGATCGGCATTCGCGGCGGACGCACTATGTTGCTTCCGCCGCAGTTTCTTCCTCGTGGGGAGTGCTCCGGCGGGCCTCGGAACGTTAGCTCGGACGAAAGTGCTCCAGTCGTGAACTCCCGGCAAGTTCAGGTCGCGCTGGCCGTCCTCGTTTTGGCCGTGATTGGCATGGGATTCTATGCCTACCGCCTACTGAACCGGCAAGAGAGTACCCCAGCAACCCCCGCCGCCTCTGCGCCTGTCAGCGGCCCCCAACAGCGGGCGGTGATGATGCTGGCCTCCGGTGAGAGTGGCAATTTAGAAATCCGCGAAGTCCTAAGCCCCTTGCCGGAAGATTCGAGTTTGCGCGCCCAGGAGCTGATCCGCCTGCTTCTAAACGCCTACTCCGGCCCCAATTCCAGGCACCCCCTGCCCGGCGCGGCTGAAGTGCGGCAGGTATTTTTACTGCAGGATGGCACTGCCGTGCTGGACATGAACGCCGCCTTCGCCGATCAGCACCCGTCCGATGCCAAGACGGAGCAGCTCACCGTGGAGTCGATGGTCCAGACCCTCTGCCGCAACTTGCCACAAATTAAGCGCGTACGAATTCTGGTTGAAGGCCAGGAGCGCGAGACTTTGGCGGGCCATTTGGATTTACGCAAACCATTCCCTGCCAGATAAATGCCTGGCTACTATCTCTGCGGGCGCCTGTTCGTAGATAGTTCGACGACGTTCTTCAAGTAAAACATCATCTCTTTTGAACTCTTCTCGCTGTATCCCTTCTCGTTCCCTGGTTTTCCGCGCAAGTGTTTTACCGTGTAAACTAAGAAAACTGCATGCCTAAGACCGTCCTTCCTGTAGCTCAGCAGGAGCAGCAATCCGCAGCCGGGAAAACGAACCCTTCCGTCCGAACGCGGGTGGGATTCGTAAGCCTGGGGTGTCCCAAAAACCTCGTAGATAGCGAAGTCATGATGGGCATGCTGGCCCAGGCTGGCGCGGAGATCACTCCCCGCGCCGAGGACGCTGACGTAATCGTGGTGAACACCTGCTCGTTCATCGAGAGCGCGCAGCAGGAGTCGGTCAATACCATCCTTGAGATGGCACAGCACAAGGTCGACGGACGCGCCCGCAAGCTGGTAGTTGCCGGATGCCTGGTCGAGCGATTTCGCGACGATATCCGCAAGAATCTTCCAGAAGTGGATGACGTGGTCGGAACCGGCGAGTTGGAGCACATCCTGCGCGCCGCCGGGGTTCAACCGAACCATGCAAACGCGGTGGATTCGCCGTTTGTCATCCTGAACTCCCAGCCGAACTCCCGCGCCGAGGGCTCCGCGCGCGAACAGGCTGGCCGCTTCTCCCGTGAGCAGTGGGAGGGCGCAGTTCGCGATCTCCCGAACTACCTTTACGACGAGAGCACGCCACGTATGCTGGCCACGCCCCGGGCGTCGGCATACATCAAGATCGCAGAGGGTTGCGATCATCCCTGCACCTTCTGCATCATCCCGCAATTGCGCGGCAAGTTCCGCTCACGACGTTTCGCATCAGTGATTGCGGAAGCCGAACGCCTGACCCGCCAGGGGGTGCGCGAGATCACACTCATTGGCCAGGACACCACCTGCTACGGCGAAGACCTAAACCTGAAGGACGGGCTAGCTCTGTTGCTGGAGCGGCTGGCGCAGATTGAAGAGCTGCGCTGGGTGCGTTTTCTGTACGCCTACCCCAACAAAATCACGGGACGCCTGCTGGAAACCATCGCGGCAAATGAAAAGATCTGCTCCTACATAGACGTACCGTTACAGCACGCTGCGCCTGCGGTGCTGAAGCGTATGAAGCGTGGCGGCGGAGCGGATATTTTCCTGCGCTCCATCGAGAAGATGCGCCGTGCCATTCCCGGTGTGACGCTGCGCAGCACCGTGATTGTTGGCTTTCCCGGAGAAACTGAAAGTGACTTCGAAGAGCTATGCCAGTTCGTGCGCGAGGCTCAACTGGACTGGCTGGGAGCATTCGCTTATTCCGATGAAACCGGCGGCGCCGCGCACCGTCTGGATGCGAAAGTTCCACCCGCTGAAGCCCGCCGCCGCCAGCGCAAGCTGATGCATATCCAGAAGCAGGTCAGCCGCCGCAAGAAGAAGACTCTGGTCGGACGCGAGTTCGACGTGCTGCTCGAAGGCCCCTCCGAAGAATCGGACCTCCTGTGGGAGGGCCGCACTGCCATGCATGCACCGGAGATTGACGGCAAGCTATATATCAATGACTTCGGAGATTTGGAGAACCCAGTCGCCGGAGAGTTCTATCGCTGCCAGATCACCGAAGCCCACGACTATGATCTGGTCGCGAGGATCGTCTAGCAAGCTTTAGAATGCCTGCCCAATGCTGCCGAATGGCTGCCACAGACGCTCGCCGGGGCGGCGGTCGAGCTTGAATCCCAGATCTACGCGAAAGAGTATCCAGGGATTGTGGATGCGAAGGCCGATTCCCGCGGCCTTGCGAACAGAGAATGGATTGAAATCGCTCACGTGGGAATAGACGTTTCCAACGTCCACGAACACCACACCATCGAAAATCCACTTCAGTGGAAACCGCAGTTCGTTATTCAGGATAAAGACAGCATTCCCACCTAATGGGATGTCTCCCTGCTTGGGGCCAACCTGGTCCTGGGAGAAACCGCGTACCGTGGTGCCGCCGCCGGCATAAAAGCGTTCGCTCTGTATCAGGGCCTGCCCTCCCAGCCCCCCGGCAAACCCCAGCCGCAAAGCACCCGCATAAAGCAGGCGTGGACGCTCTCCTCGTTGGAAAGGAGCTTGTTGCGGCCGTCCCAGCGGAATGTACTGGTAATACTGCCCGTAATACTTCACGAACTGCTGTTGTGAACCCAGAAAACCGAAGCCGGTGGAAAGCGAATGCGAGAGAAACAAGCCGCGTGTGGCATTGATCACATCGTCGCGCGTCTCCCGCGTCATGGTAAAGATGAGCGGGGCGACGCGACGGCTGATGGATTCTCCGATGGGAGGAATGGAGCCTGGATCTTCGAAATCCAAGTCGGACCCAACTGGCACTTCGGCGCCATCTTCAAGCCCCCGGTTGAAAATGCGCACCCGCTCCAGCCGGTAGGCCCAGGTAAGCAGGTAGTCTTTGCGGAAACGGGATTCCTGTTCCAGAGAAATGCCCATGTGGTCATCGATCAGCGAAATTTGGTCATCACCGCCGAATCGCGAGTTCCGCGTGAAGTAAGTAGAAGCCGTGGTCTTGACCGGAAAGCGCCGCAGCAAGGGCTGACTGAAATAGATGCGCCCTTCCTGCAGGTTACGGTCGTAGCGTGTGCGCAGTCCCATGGTCTGCGCGTTTCCGGTGATGTTGCGGCTGGAAAAATCTGAAATTCCCCCCGGCCCGCGGTCGGTATCAAAGTAGCCGCCGTATCTCCACTGGAAGGGCGGCACCTCCACTACATTCACCAGCAGGTCCACACTGCGTTGGTTTGGCTTCATGTCCGGAGTCCGCTCCAGCGGGCGGCGTTCGATTTCGATCAACTGGAATGCGCCGGTCTCATACAAATTGGCGCGCGAGTTCGATAGCGCCGGGGCGGTTAGCACTTCTCCCGGTTTTGCAAGAATCTGGCTGGAGATCAGCCCGCGTGTTACGTATTCATTGCCGGTGATCACAACTTCATGCACCACCGATTGCTCGCCTTCCTCAATGAGGAAAACTGCCGTCACTGTAGCCGCGCGCTCGTTTACCTGCGGAGTGAACTGCACATTAGCGTCCAGATAGCCGTTGTTCCCGTAAAGGCTCTGCAAGTCGACAATGGAAGGATCGCGCTGCGTAGGGTTGTAACGCTCGCCGGGACGCATGGAAACCACTGTCCTTAGGCGCTGCTCCGGAAACGCCTTGGCGCCTTCGAAGCGAATCGCTGCCAGCCGGAAGAGCGGTCCCTCCTTGATCGGGATCACGATGCTCCCCTGGCGGTTCTGTGGATCGACTTCGGGAAATGGAGCTTCGACCGTCGCCGCCAAGTAGCCCTGATTGCGATAGTAGTTTGCAATCAACTCGCGCACCTCTCTGGGACGGGTAAGCATTACGTCTTTCAGGTCGGACCCCTCCAGCAACTCTGAGAGCTGGTCCGGAGAAATGGCCTCCGCTCCCGCAAAGACCGTGCGCACGTCACTGAAACGCGTTCCGCGCTGGATGTCAAAGATGACGCGCTTCTCGTCATCTCTGTCCATGTTCACGGAGTACTCCACGCTAGCCTGCAAGAAGCCACGGTCGA
>JBFXAV010000137.1:0-6753 GCA_050183935.1 Candidatus Korobacteraceae bacterium
CACCGTACCAAAGTTTTTGCTCTCGATGGTGACCGTATCTCCGTCTTTTTTGACGATGTTTCCCGTGATGCGATCATCGTCTTTCAGCACAATCTGGTCTGCCCAAAC
The DNA here is from genome assembly GCA_050183935.1 of Candidatus Korobacteraceae bacterium. Lineage (GTDB taxonomy): Bacteria > Acidobacteriota > Terriglobia > Terriglobales > Acidobacteriaceae > DASZRZ01. Next base: position 109 of record JBFXAV010000137.1, read on the forward strand.
AGTGCCGATGGAAAACATCGCGAAAAACAACCACGCGGTGAACTGCCCAACCATGCGAATCCGTTGCTTCTCTTGATCTACAAAATAGTCGAGCATCTTAATTTATTTTCCTTTCTTGATCCCGCGAATTGCAGAACTATCCCCCGATGCAAAGGATCTTGTGACGCGATCCCGGCCCTTTTCCGCAATGCTATGAATCGCTAGCTTTGGGAGCTTTTATGCATGCTGTTTTTTCGACCGCGGCGCTTCCGATGCCGAAGCTTCTCCGAACAGCGAACTGTAAAGACCGCCTCCGGCAACTGCTCCGAGGATGGGAGCAAGCCAGAACAGCCAAAGCTGTGCGATAGCCCACCCGCCCGCAAAGATTGCCGGACCGGTGCTGCGCGCCGGATTCACCGAAAGATTGGTAACCGGAATGCCGATGAGGTGAATCAGCGTAAGCGCAAGCCCAATGGCAATGGGCGCGAATCCCTGCGGAGCACGCTTATCGGTTGATCCCATGATGATGAGTAGGAAAAACAAGGTGAGAACCACTTCCGCCACAAGACAGGCAAATAGCGAGTAGCCACCGGGCGAATGTGCGCCATACCCATTGGAAGCAAAGCCTGGTGTGACACTAAAGCCCGGCTTGCCACTTGCGATCAGATAGAGCACGCCCGCTCCGGCGATTCCGCCCAATACTTGTGCCATGACATACGGCGCAAGCTCACCCGCCGGGAACCGCTTGCCGACGACTAGGCCGACGGATACCGCCGGGTTGAGATGGGCACCGGAGATGTGCCCGATTGCGTAAGCCATCGTCAGCACGGTAAGGCCGAATGCCAGAGAGACACCGGCAAAGCCAATTCCCAGGCCGGGGAAGGCCGCTGCCAGCACTGCGCTGCCGCAGCCTCCAAAGACCAGCCAAAAGGTGCCAAAAAACTCCGCGGTTGCACGTTTTTCTAAGGACACTTCCCACCTCCACGAGCTTTGAGATACGAAAGAGCCCCGGTTTTCGATTAGTCGCCCATCGAGCCGACACAGTTCGATAGGTCTTTGCGAAAGAACGATATTGTACGACGTTGAGTTCGGTTTACAGCAAACTGACTGCATCTGGCACAATCAGGCACCTGCGTATCGACGCGATCAACCGCAGACGGAGGAGAACCCGTGGGCAGACCTGGCAAGAAGCTTCGGAAACAGGACTACGAACGCGCACTCGAGCCCATGCAGGTGGAGCTCAACAATCTAGCGCGCTGGCTCCAGCACACAGGCAACCGCATGGTGGTGCTGTTTGAGGGCCGAGATACCGCGGGCAAAGGCGGAACCATCAACGCCATCGCCCAGCGGATGAATCCCCGGCAGGTGCATATTGTGGCGCTGCCAAAGCCAACCGAACGAGAGCAGACGCAGTGGTACTTCCAGCGATATGTTCCCTATCTGCCGGCGGCGGGCGAAATCTTGCTGCTCGACCGAAGCTGGTATAACCGCGCCGGAGTGGAGAAGGTCATGGGCTTCTGCACCCTGGAGCAATATCAGCACTTTCTGAAGCAGGCGCCGGTGTTCGAGAAGCTGCTGGTGCAGGATGGCATTCTGCTCTACAAATATTGGCTGGCGGTAGACCAGGAGTGCCAGGAAGAGCGTTTCGCCGAACGCGCCGCCGACCCCCTCAAGCGCTGGAAGCTTTCTCCCATTGATCTTAAATCCCGCGAACGTTATGTGGAGTATGGCCGGGCTCGCGACGCCATGTTCCAGGCAACGCACACGCGGCGCGCCCCCTGGCACGTGGTTGACTTCAATGATCAGCGCCGTGGGCGGCTTACCCTGATTCGCCACCTGCTGGATCATGTGCCGGATTGCACCTTGCCTCTCGAACCTCTGAAACTTCCGCCGCTTCCGGGAAAACCTGCCAAGGAGCGGTACCGCGGCCCGGTGCAGCCCATTCGCGGTTATTGAAATCGCTCTGCTCTACAATTATGTGGGTTGTTGAATTGAGGAGCATTTATGGGACTAGTGGTGGACGTGGCAGCCGGCATTCTGCGCGGAGCCGGGCATAAAGACCTGGCGGACTGGATCAAAAATGCTCCTGCCAAGGCAGGGGAGGAGATCGGGAAGATTCTCCAGGGTGGATTGAAAAGCGATGGAACCATGACTCCGGGGGCCTTAAGCGAACTGGAAGCTTTGCAGAAGGCGAACCCTCAAGTTGCTCCGCCGCCGCCCGATGATTTGCTAACCGAATATGCAACAGACTTGAATGCTTTGATCGCAATGGCATCCTCTGCGAAAAAGGCAGTTGCGTTGAAGGGTTTTTTTCACGCGAAGGACTGCCTGACCCTATGGGTGTTTGTCACGGAGCCTCGCGCTCCCTTTGCGAGATTCGACAACACCGACGGGGATGACCGCATCTGGGTCTACAACTCTGGAATCGATATCTATATTGGCCCTGCGGTGGATGACGCCGAGCTGGAACGCCTGAACCTTGCGCTGGAGAAAGATCCGGCGGCGGTCATCAAGGAACTGGAGGAGCGCTGCGATTCCAAGGTTCGCTTTATTACCAAAAATGCCGTATCCCTTTCACCCCTGCGAGGACGTTCGCGCGCGGATAAGATCGCAGAGATTGAAAACCCCGAAAATATCGCGGAGGCGTTTCGCACCATGCGCATCGCACTGGATGCACAAAGCAGCCGGCTGAGGGGATATAGAGAATCGTCCGGCAAATGGCGTGAGGCTTCGAAATAACTGGTCGCAGTGCAGAAGGCCTCCCTGTGCCAAGAACCTACTTCCAAATCGCGAAGTACTCCCCCAGCACCCACAAGTGCAGCGCTGTGCTGGGGGAATCGTTACACTATCTTCCTTCCTTGACCTCTACGATCTCGTCGGCTACAAGACCATGCGCTTCCCGATGAACCGCAATGGCAGCTTCTTTGCTTGGCGCATCGACTAAGCAAAAAACCTTGCCCGTGGTTTCGTCGAACCAATAGCGCAGGTATTTGACGCCGTACTTCTCCTGCGTCTCCAGGTCGGCCTGGTGAGCGTGAGCTACGGCATCTGCGGTCAATCCTTCGATATGTGCGTGAGTGTCGATAAACAGCGGCATACGTCTTTTCCCCTTTGAGTTGCGCATTCAGCGAATGGACACCCTGGCAATCCACTAACCAGAAACAGATGCTGGTTCGATGGATCCCGCTTTGCAAAAACCAGCCTGCTTGCAAATTTTTAGGCTCGTATGGCAATAACTTGCAGGTACTCGCTGTCTACTCTGGTCGTACCGTCGGTCGCCTGGTTGTGCGAGGACCACAGGTTTTCGAGTTCCTGCCGAAGCAGCTTCTGTTTCTCTGCGCTCAGGGAATCGAATCCCCGCGTGGTCGGGCCGTAGTACTTGCGAAACAGCTCCACCACTTCCGCTGGAGAAAATGGATACGTAAACGTGTAAACAACCCTGGTCAATCGCAGGTCATTCACACGGGAACCAAAACGTTCGCGCACGATCGCTTCGTTTCCCCAGAGCACAGGAGAAGGCATTCCAGGAGGGGCAATGAATTGCGCAATCACCTTGAACATCTTCCCGATGAAGCCCTCCGCCGTCCAATTCGCCATGGCGATAATGCCGCCGGGGCGGGTAACGCGTACCATCTCTGCAGCTACCAGTTCGGGCCTGGGCGCAAACATGGCGCCGAAGATAGTAGCGGTGACGTCGAAGGTGTCGTCGGAATACGGCAGGGCTTCGGCATCACCTTCGTGGAACTGCGCGTCGAGGTGTTCAAACCTGGCGCGTCCCCGCGCCGACTGAATCGAATTAGCGGCGATGTCAACGCCGGTCACCTTTAGGCCACGGCGCGCGGCGATGAGAGCGAGTTGTCCGGAACCACAGGCAACGTCCAGCAGCGATTTTCCGGCAGGCAGGGCCAGGCGATCCAGAAACTCGACGGCGCTCTGCTCCATGAAGCGGGAAAAATAATCGTAATCGCCGGCCTCCCAGGTAGCCTTCAGACGCTGCTTCAGGACGTTGATATCGACGGTTGTTGGTTGCTGAGTGGGTGTGACGGTTGCAGTTTCAGTGCTCAGTGCCATTGTTTTGCTCCTTTAAGTCAGCAATTGTCATCTCGTAGGGAGACTATGCACGCAAAGAAGCCATGGATGTTTACCACGGAGTCCGAGATTCTTGACAGCATTCGCGCCATGCAGGATTTGGTTGACTTAAAGTCCGGCCCGGTTTGCAGCGGGTCCGGAACTATGCCATTCTCAAATGGAGCACCATGAGCACGACGCCGGAAGTCGACGCCCTCTCGGAGATTCTGCGCGCAGTCAAACTGGATTCCGCGTTCTACTTCAACGCAGAGTTTTCAGCGCCGTGGATGGTCCTGAGTCCCGAATCCTGCAACATGTTCCCGCATCTGTCGCTGGGTTCCACGCACTTAATCATCTTTCACCTGGTCACGGAAGGACGCGCGTATGTGCGCGTAAAACAAGAACATCAGATCGAACTCATGGCTGGGGACATCGTGGCCATTCCGCACGGGGATGCTCATACTGTCGGCAACGGGAGCAGCTCCCAGGCCACGGCCCCGGATGAGCTTTTGGATCATCTCCTGACCAAAGGCCTGAAGGTTGCCAAATATGGAGGCGGTGGCGAGGTAACCAGCGTTGTGTGTGGATACCTTGCCTGCGAGCCCAGGCTTTGCAAGTTCTTTCTTGGATCTCTTCCACCCCTGATCAAAATCAACATACGCGGGGACTCGTCTGGTCAATGGCTGGAAAATTCGATTCGGTACTCTGTGAACCAGGCCCTCTCGCCGGATGCTGGCAATCGAGCGGTACTGGCGAAGCTTTCGGAAGCGCTGTTTGTAGAAACGATCCGGCGCTATCTTCAGGGGCTTCCGGTCGGGGAAACAGGATGGCTGGCCGGTGTTCGCGATGCTGAGGTGGGAAAAGCGCTGGCGTTGCTGCACCATGCTCCTGAACTTGCCTGGACAATCGCCGGCCTGGCAAAGGAAGTCGGGGTCTCGCGTTCTACCCTGGCCGAGCGCTTTCGCCATTTCCTGGGGGAGCCTCCCATGTCGTACCTCAACCACTGGAGACTTCAGTTGGGGGCGCGGATGCTGGGCGAGACCAGCCGTGGAGTGGCCGATATTGCGGCTGAGGTAGGATACGAATCCGAGGCATCCTTTAATCGGGCATTCAAGCGCAGGTTTGGGGTGCCGCCGGGACGCTACCGCCAGGATTCCAAGCGTGAACATGCGGCTGCAAAATCAAGTGCGCTGTAGCTTCGCTCGCACATCAAGTAGACTTGCCCATCCGTAAAATTCCAAGACTCGGGTTGAATGCAGAACATATTTTGAAGGGTGCAAAGGGAGCATGGTCCGATGAAATGGCTGAAAATCGTGTTGGGTGTGGTAGTGCTTTTGGTGGCGGGGGCAATTACCTTCACTATCGGTTGGCGGCCATTCATCGGCCCGCAAGCGCGTCCGCTTACCGATCGCAAGTTTGAAGCCACGCCCGAACGACTGGCACGCGGCAAATATCTTACTGAGAATGTTCTCGACTGCTTTGCCTGCCACAGCCAGCGAGACTGGACCAAGCACGACGCTCCCCTGATCGCCGAGGGTGAAGGCGGTGGGCAGGCGCCCTTTGCCCTTGCCGGCCTGCCCGGCAAGGTATTCCCGCCTAACATCTCTCCCGACAAAGAAACTGGCGCGGGGAATTGGACCGACGATCAACTGGCGCGCGCGATTCGCGAAGGCATCGGCCACGATGGGCGCGCTCTGTTTCCCATGATGCCTTACGAAAACTATCGCCATCTTCCGGATGAAGACCTGGCTTCGGTCATCGTCTACCTTCGCTCGCTGAAGCCGGTTCATCACGTGGTTCCCAAGACGGAGTTGATTTTCCCGGTCAAATACCTGATTCGCAGCGCCCCGCACCCGATTACCGAGCCGGTGGCGCCGCCAGACCTCTCCACGCAGGTCAAGCGAGGCGAGTTTCTGGTTCGCATAGCAGGCTGTCGCGACTGCCACACGCCTACGGCCAACGGCCAGCCGCTGCCGGGAATGGACCTCGCGGGCGGATGGGTGATGCAAGGCCCCTGGGGCACCGTCAAAAGCGCCAATATCACGCCCGACCCTTCCGGCATCTCCTATTACGATGAAAACCTTTTTCTCGACGTGATGCACACCGGCTACGTCAAGGCGCGCAAGCTCTCCCAAATCATGCCTTGGTGGGTTCATCGCGGAATGACGGATGAAGACTTGAAGGCCATGTTCGCCTATCTGCGGACGGTGCCTCCAATCCAGAATCGGGTGGACAACACGGAGCCATCCGCAGACTAAGGGTTGAGAGACCCAACGAAAAAATTAAGAAGCGGGATTTACCGAGCATGATTCCCGCTTCCGGCCCATGAGGAAATCGTGCCTGCATTAATCGACGCTATCGACGTAAAACGCAAAATGTTCTTTGAGGTCGAGGACACCCCGTTCGTGTGCCTGGATGTGGAGGTCTCGACGCCTACCGCCAGGGGCGGCCAGACGCTGGTGCGCCTGAAGATGCGCAACCTGCTGACCCAGGCGGTCTTTGATAAGACATTCAAGGCAAGCGACAAGTTCAAGGAGCCGGACCTGCAGATGGTCCCGGCTTCTTACCTGTACAGCGACGGAGACGGCTTCCACTTCA
>JBFXAV010000138.1:0-6751 GCA_050183935.1 Candidatus Korobacteraceae bacterium
CCGGCGGTCGGTTGCGAAATATCGGGAAGACATGAAAATTCCTAGCACGCATCAAAGGCGCGTCCGGTCCTTATTGGGGTGGTTCCGCCGGAAAGGAGATGAGCGCAGCTCCATTACGACAGTACGAGACCAGAACACGGGAAAGGCATCATGCTTTCCACGGCAGTTGAACCGAATCGCCGCATTCCTCTGTTGCAGACACGATCCAAAGGGGGCGTTCGATGAACGTGGAATATACCGGCAGGCAGTACGACATTCCTTCCACCATTCGCAAGCAAGTTGAGCAGGGACTCGCCAAGCTCAGCAAAATCCTCGGCAACAACTTTGAAACTCACGTGATTCTCGCCATCGAGAAGCACCGCTGCATCGCGGAAATCACGGTTACCGCCCGTAGCCGCGCCATGGTAGGCCTTGCGGAAGCCGGGGAAATGGTGCCAGCTGTCGGCGAGGCCCTGGACCGCATTGAGCGCCAGGCAGTGAAATACAAGACCCGCATGCGCACCCGAAAGCGCCAAAGCCACAACCGATGGGTGGCCGCGGAAGCTCCTGTGCAGGAAATGCGCATGGCGGTCGGCGCAAGCGCATCCACCGCTGTTCCCGTGGTAGTGCATACATTCCCGCCGATGGCGCACACCACGGAGACTCATGTGGTTCGGTCCCGCGACTCGGTTGCCATGCGTCCCATGACAATTGAGGAAGCTGTGAAGGAAGCGGAATTTCGCGATCGCGATGTCTTCGTCTTTCGCGATACTGAAGGCAGGGTCAAAGTCCTTCACCGCACCAAGGATGGCAAGATGGAGCTCATTGAAGCTCCCTAGACCTATAAGCTAAGAATTGCAATAGTTGGAAAGAGCGGGACGCTACCATGCGTCCCGTTGCTGTTTCGGGTCCTCCTGCCACCTTAGTGTCCCCGGGTGGAGCATTGGAATGCTCCCTCGGAGACCAGGGGGTCTCTCGTGCTCTTCCTGCTTTACGATTCTTGTTTTACGATTCTTTTGAAGATGCCACCCACAAAGACCGTCAAGAAAAGCAGGCGCCAGGCCAAGCCGGGTGTCGCCGAGGTTCGTACTCGCAAGGGCGGACGCCGCTCGGAACTGGTGGTAATCACCGGCATGAGTGGCTCGGGCAAAGCCACGGTGCTCAAAGCATTTGAGGACCTGGGGTATTACTGCGTAGACAATCTCCCAGTGGACCTTATCTATCGTTTCGCCGAGTTGCTGACGCAATCAGCCGAGACGGAGCGGGCCGCGCTGGTGGTGGATGTCCGGGAAGGGGAACGGCTCGAAAGACTGCCTGCAATCCTCAAGGAAGTGAAAACCCTCCTACACACCACCGTTTTGTACCTGGAAGCCACGGATGAGTCCCTGCTGCGCCGCTTCAGCGAGACCCGGCGCCCGCATCCTTTGGGAACCTCGGCCCCGGTAAAGGCATCGCTTTCGGCGGAACGCAAGCGCCTGCGCCCCATATCCGCCATCGCGGACGTGACCCTCGACACCACCAAGTTCAACGTGCACGAACTGCGGCAGCACATCGTGGAAAGATTCCACTCGCAGAGCACAGAAAAAGGCATTCTGGTTTCGTGCATCAGCTTTGGTTACCGTCATGGCGTGCCTGAAGAAGCGGACCTGGTGTTCGACGTGCGCTTTCTTCCCAATCCGCATTTTGTCCCCGAGTTCCGTCCCCTGACTGGACGCCACCCCAAGGTGGCGAAGTATATTCGCAGTTTTCCTCAAAGCCAGGAATTCATCCAGCGGATCTCGGATCTGCTGATTTACCTGCTGCCGCATTACATTGCGGAGGGTAAGAGCTACCTGACCATCGGCTTCGGGTGTACCGGCGGACAGCATCGCTCGGTGATGATTGCCGAGGAGGTTTCCCGCAGGCTGAAAAAGGCCGGGTACCGCATCAAGGTGGTTCATCGCGACTGCCCGCGGTAGGGCCAGGGAGGCCGAAACTCCTGTAAAATAGCAGCTTGCACTGGCGCCGGCCCCAACCTGGAATTTCCCCGGAGCGTGGATAGCGCATGCGCGAATGGCTACGCCTTCTACGTTACGTGCGGCCCTACTGGTTGCAGTTGGTGTTTTCAGTCGTGCTGATGGCTACGGTCGGTCTGCTGGATGCCTTCCGTGTACTGCTCATCGGGCCCATCTTTGATCGTGTGCTCAACCCCGCCTCGCAGACGCGGGAGATTCCGCTTTTCACCTTTCCCGGGAGTGAGCATTCCGTCTATCTTCAGCAGTTTGTTCCTGATCACTTCACGAATGCCTGGACGATGGTGGCCTTTGCCCTAGTAAGCGCCACCATGCTCAAAGGACTGGTCGGATACGCGGGCACGTACCTGATCAACTATGCCGGGTTCGGCGTCATCACAGACCTGCGAGATGAACTCTACAATGCCATCCTGCGCCGTTCGGTGGCGTTCTTCTCGCGCCACTCCACAGGGACTCTGCTTTCCACGCTGATCAATGACGTCGAGCGCGTGCAGTTTGCCATGTCCACGGTGCTGGCGGAGTTCCTTCAGCAGTTCTTTGTGCTGATCTTCACCGCCGGGGTGGTGATTGTACTGGGAGGCAAGCTGGCGTGGGTACTGCTGGTGTTCGTGCCCGTCATCGTGTACTCCGCCGCACGCGTGGGACGCCGCGTGCGCCATACCACGCGCCGGGGCCAGGACCGGCTGGCCGAGATACACAACATCCTGCACGAAACCATCAGCGGTAACCGCATTGTGAAGGCCTTCGGCATGGAGCTTTGGGAGGCCTTGCGCTTTCGCGGCGCCGCCCGCCGTCTCTTTCGGGCGAACTTGCGCTCCGTGCGAGCCGCTGCCCTGAGTTCTCCGCTGATGGACACCTTCGGGGCCATCGCCATTGCCGTGCTGCTCCTGCTCGGGCGTGACTACATCCGCTACAACGTCTTCACCGCAGGAAGCTTCCTCGCATTCATTATTGCCGTCTTCAAGCTTTATGAGCCGGTGCGAAAATTCGCGCTGTTCTACAACAACTTTCAACAGGCCATGGGCGCATCTTCCGCGATCTTCGATTTCATGGACACCGAAGACGACGTGAAGGAGGACGCCAACGCCCGCGATCTCCCACGTTTCCATAAGGGCATCCGCTTCGAGGGCGTGGATTTTTGTTATGACTCTGATTCCGGTGGGCGCCCGATTCTCCAGGCAATCGACCTTGAGTTGCGTTGTGGGGAAATAATGGCCCTGGTGGGAACCAGCGGCGCTGGAAAATCGACGCTGGCACATTTGATCCCACGATTCTTCGACGTGACCGGCGGGCGGTTGCTGATCGACGGCCACGACGTGCGCGATGTCACGCTGGCTTCGCTCCGCTCCCAGATCGGGATCGTGACGCAGGAAACCGTGCTCTTCAACGACACCGTGCGCAACAATATCGCCTATGGGCAGCCGCACGTCCCCATGGCCGACGTGCGCAAGGCTGCCGAGGCTGCGCTGGCGGATGGGTTTATTCGCGAGCTATCGCAGGGCTACGACACCATAATCGGAGAGCGCGGAGTAAGGCTCTCCGGAGGGGAGCGGCAGCGTATTGCCATTGCGCGCGCGCTGCTTAAGGATGCCCCGATTCTGATTCTGGACGAAGCCACTTCCGCGCTGGACACTGAATCCGAGTCCCTGGTGCAGCGCGCGCTGGTAAACCTGATGGCGGGGCGTACGGTGCTGGTGATCGCTCATCGGTTGTCCACCATCCGCCGCGCGGACCGCATTGTGGTGCTCGAAGGTGGCACGATTGCAGATATCGGTTCCCATGACGACCTGATGACCCGTCTTGGTACTTACCGGCGACTGTATGAGTTGCAGTTTTCCGACGTGGAGCCGCCGAAGGCGACTCCGACGCCTGCGGCGGAATAAACTTCAGAAACTAGAGAGATCATGCCCATTCATTCCATGACCGGCTTCGCCCAGGTGCGTGGCCCGGTAAACGATCAGGTCGGTTGCACGCTTTCTCTGAAGGCGGTCAACCATCGCTTTCTTGACCTGCAACTACGCTTGCCCGTCGATAGCGAACTGCTGGAGATGAAACTACGTCGCGAGCTGCGCCAGCGCCTCCATCGCGGGCATGTGGAACTCACCATTACGCTGGAACGAGTCGATGGCGTATCCATGGACCTGAACCGGTCCATGGTAGGCGCGTACATCAAGGCATTTCGGGCTGCCGCCGCGGAGTTCGGCATTTCGGCGGATCCCGATCTCAATGCAATTCTCCGCTTTCCGGGAGCGCTGGACGCTGGAGGCGGTGGCGTGGAGGGGTTGGAGGAGGTTGCACTGCAGCTACTGGATGAAGCCATAGCCCGTCTTGATGCCATGCGCAGCGAAGAAGGACGTGGCATGGACGCCGAACTCCGCCAGCGCATGGCAAACCTGAGAGCCGCTGCTACCGAAGTTGAGAATTACCGCTCGGCGGTGCTCCAGACGTATCTGGAGAAAGTACAATCGCGCATGGAAGAACTCATGGGTGGGCGCGCCGACCGCGACCGCGTTCTCCAGGAGGCTGCCTTGCTGGCCGACCGCAGTGATATCCAGGAAGAGGTGGTCCGGATGCAGACGCATGTGGATCATTTTGTGGGCCTGCTCGACAAGGGCGGTGAGGCAGGGAAGAAGCTCGACTTCCTGTTGCAGGAGATGGGACGCGAGGCCAATACGCTGCTCTCGAAAACCTCCGGAGTGGCTGGAGATGCATTGCGCATCACCCAACTCGGGCTTGCCATGAAAACTGAAATTGAGAAGGCACGCGAGCAGGTGCAAAACATCGAATGAGTGGAATCGTATTCATCATTTCGGCCCCTTCCGGTTCGGGCAAGACCACGCTTACGAATGAAATTCTTAAGCTGGTTCCCGATCTGCGCTTTTCGATTTCCTACACCACACGCAAGCCGCGCGGCAGCGAAATCGATGGTCGCGAATACCACTTTGTGGACCGTGACATTTTTGAAGACATTATCCGTCGTAACGAATTTCTGGATTATGCCAGCGTCTTCGGGAACTACTACGGTACTGCCCGCAAATTTCTGGATGAGGCGCGCAGCGATGGCAAAGATCTGCTGCTCGATATCGACGTCCAGGGCGCGGCCCAGGTCAAGGATCGTCTCCCGGATGCCGTGAGCATTTTTGTTCTGCCACCATCGCGAATCGTACTGGAGCAGCGCTTGCGCAATCGCAGCCAGGCGGAAAACGTCCACTCAGCGGAGATTATTCAGCGTCGGCTGGAGGCCGCAGGCAGGGAGATTGAGAATTACCGGAACTATGATTATATTCTGGTAAACGAGCAGCTCGAACAGTCGATTAACAAGCTGAAGGCTATCGTCACCGCGGAGCGCCTGAAGCGAGCCGATGCCCCGTTATCGTCGGAAACTGCGGCATACTGTGAAGATGCCGAGCGCAGCCGTCTTCGCAATATGAGTAACCGCGCGGAAAGCATTTTGGCATCGTTCGCAGCCCCGGTTGTGCCGGGAGGAAATACGAGGTAACCACTATGAAACTTGTTGATGGTTTTGACAGTAATTACCGCTACAAACTGGTTGCCGCCCGCCGGGCCCGCCAGTTGCAGTCCGGTGCGCGTCCTCTGGTGGACACCCACTCCCGCAAGCCTTGCCGCGTGGCGCAAGATGAGATTCGTGCCGGCAAGGTGAAGTGGTTTATCCCGGAAACCACGAATACGATAGATATTGCCTCGCAAACGATGGATGTGCCGCTGGACAGCTAGCGCCGTGCTGCGCGGCAAACCTGACCGAGTCGTTCTCGGCGGTAGAATCGTCTAAACTACAGGCCGCACCTTCGAGTCAGGGGTAAGTCGACTCATAAGCGGTCCGCTGTTTCCATGAAAGTAGCTCTCGGTGTCAGCGGCGGTATTGCCGCCTACAAAGCGGCGGAGATTCTGCGCCAGTTGCAGGATTCCGGCCTGCGCGTTCAGGTCATCATGACGCGAGCAGCGCAGGAATTTGTGCGTCCGTTGACCTTCGCGGCGCTCTCGGGGGAGAAGGTCATTACGGATGTGTTTGCCGGTGAGAACGGCGGCGATCCGAACCTCGATTCCGCCATTGAGCACATTGCAGTGGCGCAATCGATCGATGCGCTGCTGGTTGCCCCTGCGACAGCCAATGTGATCGCCCACTTCGCGCAGGGCATTGCCGACGACTTTCTGACCACTCTATTTCTGGCGACAACCTCGCCGGTGATTGTTGCTCCCGCCATGAACGTGAACATGTGGGAAAATCCTGCCACTCGCGCCAACCTCGAAACCTTGCGTGCGCGCGGCGTGCGCATCGTGGAGCCCGGTAGTGGTTATCTGGCCTGCGGAATGGTTGGCTCCGGGCGACTCGCAGCCAATGAAGCCATTGTGACGGCCACTCTTGAAACTCTTGGCATCACGCGAGACCTGGCGGAAGAAACGCTGCTGATCACTGCCGGTCCGACTAGAGAGCCTATCGATCCGGTGCGCTACATCAGCAACCGCTCCAGCGGGAAAATGGGATACGCGCTGGCGGAAGCCGCTTTACGCCGGGGAGCGCGGGTGATTTTGGTGACTGGACCAACTACGGTTCGGCCGCCCTCCGCTGCCGAAGTAGTCTCGGTGGAAACCACGGCGCAAATGCGAGAAGCCGTGCTTGCTCGCATGGACGAAGCGACAGTGCTGATCAAGGCGGCGGCGGTGGCGGACTACACCCCGCGCGCAGTTTCTGAGCAGAAGCTGAAACGAGGCGGGCCTGTCTCGCTGAACCTGGAGCCTAC
>JBFXAV010000139.1:0-6738 GCA_050183935.1 Candidatus Korobacteraceae bacterium
ATCCTGGAACAGGCAAGACAACCCTCGCCCTGCAATTCCTGCTCGAAGGGGTGAAAAATGGAGAACGGGGTCTTTATGTCACCTTGTCCGAGTCGAAGCGCGAACTGCAAATGGGCGCACGATCTCATGGATGGTCTCTGGAAAAGGTGCCCATCTTTGAAATGACTCCCGTTGACAAGGAACTGAGCCCGGAAGCTCAATACACGGTTTTCCATCCATCCGACATCGAGTTCGGCGATACCACGGCATCGATCCTCTAGCAGGTGGATGAAGTGAAACCCCAGCGAATTGTTTTCGATTCGCTCTCAGAGCTTCGGCTGCTTGCCCGGGATCCCTTGCGTTACCGGCGCCAGATTTTGGCGCTGAAGCAATACTTCACCGACCGCGACTGTACGGTGTTGCTGCTCGACGACAGAACGGCAGAGGGGGACGACCTTCAACTGCAAAGCATTGCTCACGGCGTGGTGATGATGGAGTCTCTGGAAAGGGAATATGGCGTCAAGCGGCGGCGCATCGAAGTCCGGAAATTGCGGGGATCCCGTTTCCGCGAAGGCCATCACGATTACATCATCCAGACCGGCGGCGTCGTGGTTTTTCCGCGCCTAATCGCGTCCGAGCATACTCCGCATGTTACGCGGCATGCAGTCTCAAGCGGGATCAAGGAATTGGATGCGTTGCTGGGAACCGGACTTGAAAGTGGCACCAGCACAATGCTCATGGGGCCAGCTGGAGTTGGTAAGTCAACTATCGCCATTCGGTATGCCGTCGCGGCGGCAGACCGGGGAGATCGATCCGCCATTTTTACTTTTGACGAAACTCTTGCCAATTTGCTCTCCCGTGCCAGGGGCCTTGGTATGGGCAATCTCGAAACTCTTGCTGAGTCTGGCAAAATAGTTTTGCAACAGGTGGACCCCACAGAGCTCTCGCCAGGCGAGTTTGTAAGCCGGGTTCGCCGCCTGGTATCCCAAGGGGTGAAACTGGTCGTGATCGACAGCCTGAATGGGTTTTTGAATGCGATGCCGGGAGAGAATTACATGGCAATGCAGCTCCATGAGTTGCTGTCTTATCTCAACCAGCAGAATGTAACAACGCTCCTCACGATGGCCCAGCAGGGCATGGTTGGCAATCAAATACAAAGCCCTGTAGACGTTTCTTATCTTGCCGATTGCGTCATCCTTCTTCGCTATTTTGAGACTTTTGGAGAGGTCAAGCAGGCGATTTCCGTCATCAAGAAGCGTACCGGACATCATGAGCGCACAATCCGCGAGCTGGTGATGCGTAACGGTGCCATTTCGGTCGGCCGTCCGCTTACCGCGTTCGAAGGAGTTCTTTCAGGAGTACCGAGGTTCGTTGGAAATTTACAGGAGGTTGAGTCGGGTGGAGCGGCAGGCCAGAAGTAGCCCGAAAAGAGACTTGCGTGTTTTGGTAGTTGCGCCGCGCGGCAAGGATGCACAGCTTCTTTGCGACCTGCTCGGCCGCGTCGGCATCCTTTGCGAAACTCGCGTAGATACGGATGCCGCGCTGGGAGAATTGTCGCAAGCTGGCGCCATCATCATTGCCGAAGAAGCCTTAACGCCGCCAAACATACGTGAGCTTGCTGCGCAGGTCCACCGGCAGCCTGCCTGGTCGGATTTCCCGTTGATCCTGCTTACGACCGGCGGCGAAGTAACGGAAAGCAGCCTCCGTCAAACTGCCCTGCGGGAACCGCTGGGGAATATTTTGCTGTTGGAAAGACCGATTCGGCCTGAGACGCTGGTAGGCGCTGTGCAGAGCGCATTGCGCGCACGCCGCCGCCAATATGACATGCGCGACCAGCTTGAGGAGCTTCGCAGCGCTCACGACGCTTTGCTTAACTCGGAGAAACTGGCGGTGGCAGGTCGCCTTGCGGCCAGCATAGCTCATGAAATTAACAATCCGCTTGCAGCGGTCATGAACCTGCTTTTTTTGGCTCGAACAAACACAGGAACGCCTGATCGGGAAAAATACCTGGTGGATGCGGAGAAGGAACTTGTTCGGGTAGCTGACATCGCCAATCAAACACTTAAGTTTTATCGCCAACCAACAGCACCTACTCTCACCAACGTATCAGGGGTGCTCGAATCCGTGCTGTCGCTGTACCAGGGCAAACTACGGCATTCGACTGTGTTCATTAATCGGGATTTCGAGAATGCACCACCAATCACAGCGTTTGAAGGAGAGCTTCGACAGCTATTCGCAAATTTAATCGGTAATTCGCTGGACGCCATGAATGGCAATGGGAAATTGATTCTGCGCGTTCGACCCAGTAAAGCCGTCAAGGGTGATCGCAAGCCCGGAGTGAGAGTTGTAATTGCAGATAATGGCTGCGGCATCCCGCCTTCCATGAGATCCAAAATATTCGAACCCTTTGTAAGTACCAAAGAAAACACAGGCACCGGGCTGGGCTTGTGGGTCAGTTCGAAAATTGTTGCTAAGCACGGTGGCACCCTGCGCTTGCGCAGCAGAGTCAAAGCCCCCTCCGGCACAGTTATTTCAATTTCCCTCCCGAGCGCAAACCTGGAATCCTCCACCGCCGCCTGACTTTGGACGGGAACCTGTGATTTCAGGTACCCTTGGAAACCGAATGACCTATAGTAGCGTTCCCCGTTTGACCCCTCCCTGCTCAACCCGTAAACTTATGGAAGCTTAGCCGCCACCGTCTGCGTCTCCCGGTAGCACGCGATACTTGTCGAAACTGGGGCCTCCAGGAGGTCTGTGTCAGGTTTATGACTGCTTGCCATCAACGCCGGGGTATGCTCCGCCGGTGCTCTTCAGTTTGTCTGCTTCTTCTTATTACGTGCGTCGCCGGGATGGTCGGCACTGCGCGTGCTCAGGACACCCCCAAGATCGCGCTCGACAACAATGAAACCGTGTTTTCCGTAGTGGCGGCGATTAACCACTGCGGATACGACCAGGATCTGGGAGCATCCGACCCGGTGCGGGCCGAGGTGCGAACGGACATGGCGCGCGCCGTGGCTGCCTCGGCGGAAGCAAAGGCCGCAAGCGACGCCCTATGTGCCTTCTACCGCGAGCACACGCAGCCGGATGCCTCGCGCACGCTAGCGCAGTTCCTTTCCCTGGCGCTGAACCTGGATGCCGCTCCGGAGTTTCAGCTCAAGGTCAAAGAACCGGAGCTGCCTCCAGACGCGGCCTACGTGCTGGGCTTCCGCTCTTTGTTGCAGCGCTTCTATAAAGCCGCGCAACTGGGTGACATTTTCCAGCGGCATCAGGAGCAGTACACGGCACTGGTGGACCGCTATCACTTGCCGGTTTCCAGCATGCTCACCGGCACGGATGTCTACCTGCGGATGCCCATCAGCGGCTACCTGGGACGCAGCTTCCTTGTAGTGCTGGAGCCCATGGCGGCGCCCGGCCAGGTTAACGCGCGCAACTACGGCTCCGACTACTTCATGGTGATTTCGCCCGAGCGCGGGCAGATTCAGCTTGATGCCCTGCGGCACTCCTATTTGCACTTTGTGCTCGATCCCCTGATGCTGAAGCGCGCCTACATGCAGCGCCGGTTGCAGCCCCTGCTGCTGGAAATCCAGGGCGCCCCGCTGGACCGCGTCTACAAGTCCGACGTTGGGCTGCTGGCAACCGAATCCCTGATTCGCGCCATTGAGGCGCGGCTGGCGCATCCGGGAGAAAAGGGAGCTGCGGCGCGGCAGCAGGCAGTGGATTCAGCAGTGGCCAATGGCTTTATTCTGGCGCGATACTTCAACGAAACGCTGGAAAAGTTCGAGCAGCAGCAGGAGGGACTAAGGGAGGTCCTGCCGGACTGGCTGTTCTTTGTTGATGTGCGTGCCGAGCGGCGGCGTGCATCTAACATTATCTTTGCCTCGCAGGCTGCGCCGGACGTAATGAATACCAGCCCGGCAACCCGCAGCCTGCTGGATTCCGCCGAGCAGCGCATGGCGGCGGGAGATTTCCTGGGCGCCGGCAAGCTGGCGCAGCAGGCGCTCGACGAGAAACGGGGCGAGCCTGGCCGGGCATACTTCCTGCTGGCGCAGGCGGCCACCCTGAATAAGGATGGCGAAGGCGCGCGCAACTATTTCCTGCGTACGCTGGAGGCTTCCGACGACCCGCGCATTGTCGCATGGACCCACATTTACCTGGGACGCATGGCGGATATGCAGGAGGAGCGCGAGACTGCCTTGGAACATTATCAGGCAGCGATCAAGGCGGGCGACACCTCCACGGAGACACGAACCGCCGCCGAGCGAGGGCTGAAGGAGCCGTATGCTCCGCAGCGGAGCGCAGAGTAGCTGCTGCGGCGCAGGAACAGATTTCTAGCCACGCAGCATGATGGTCATGGCAAAATATTCAATTCAAGACCAGCTGACCGTGACGGGCAAATGAAAGCCGGGCGGCCCGCGATGAGGAGACCAGGAATGAAGCGTTTCATGCTTTCGATTTTGGCGGTGTTGGTTGCCGGTGCGCTCGGCATGGTGCAGGCACAGCAACCGGCGGCAGCGGCGGCGGCTCCGCAGGGACGTCCGCAACCCAAGGTGGCTTCGCAGGCCGAGTACACCGCGTTCCAGGAGGCTTCCGCCAAGCAGTCGCCCGGCGAACTGGAGCTTGCGGCGATGGAGTTCGAGATGAAGTTTCCGAAGAGCGAGGTTCGCTCGCTGCTGTTCCTGAATGCCATGCGCGTTTACCAGGGAGCGGGAAACTCGGAAAAGACAATTGAATTGGGCCGCAAGGTACTGACCATCTATCCCGACGAACCAGACGCACTGCTGGCCATCGCCAACGAACTGGCTTCCCGCACACGCGACAGCGACCTGGACCGTGACGAGCGGCTCTCAGAGGCCATGAGCCTGTCCCAGAAGGCGCTGGACTCTGTGGACCAGCACATCATGCTTCCTCCAAATGCCACCCCGGAGCAGGCCGACGGCATTAAGAACCTGATGCGCTCCATGGCGCACGCGGCCATGGGAACGGTGCAGTTGACCAAGAAGGACTACCCCGCGGCGGAAAAGCACTTTGACACCGCAACCAAGGTCAACACGGCCTATCCCGATCCTGTGGTCTGGTTGCGGCTGGCGGTAAGCCGCGAGCAGCAAAAGAAATATAAGGAAGCCTTGGAAGCCGCCAGCCAAGCTGTGACGATTGCTCCTGCTGGCTCGCAGGCAGCCAATTTGGCCAGGGCGCAGCGCGACCGGCTGCAAAAGCTGGTCGAGGGCGGCGCACCGGCGGGCGGCGCGACAGCAGCTCCTAGTCCGGCGCCAACCTCCCCGGCCCCTGCCCCTTCGTCGCCCACTCCGCAGTAGGGTGCACTCAAATCGGGCGCGGCGAGGTGTTGCTCTCGGATAGAATATTTGGGAGCGTGTTGTGCCCGATGAAGCCGCAGGCCATCCCTGGATTGGAACTGGTTTTGAAGCACCGCTTTCAGCGCCCGGAGCTGCTGGAGCAGGCTCTCACGCACAGTTCCTTCGCCCGCGAGTTACAGGACGAAAGCGGCAAGGGTGGCAAGGATAAGGATAAAGATCAGCACAACAAGGGCAGAGACGCGATGGCGTCCCTGCCTTCCGACAACGAGCAGTTGGAATTTCTTGGGGATGCGGTCCTGGGGCTGGTAACCAGCCGGGAGCTATTTGAGCGTTTTCCCCACTTCCAAGAAGGTCAGCTTTCCAAAACCCGCGCTTTCCTGGTCAGCGAACAACACCTGGTCGGGGCGGCGCGGCGTCTTCATTTAGGGCGCTACCTGCGCCTGGGCCGGGGCGAGGAAAAAAGCGGAGGGCGCGACAAGCCCGCCATTCTGGTGGACGCCCTCGAAGCGGTGCTGGCCGCTCTGTATCTTGACGCCGGGCTGGAAGCGGCGCAGCCTTTTATCGTGGAACAGATTCTCAAGCCTCAGTTTCGCCGCCTTTCGCGCAATGGGGGCGGAGAACTCCCGATCTCCGACTATAAATCGGCTTTGCAGGAAACAGCCCATTCGTTAGGGCTGGCTCCGCCATCTTATGTTGTAGTGGGCGAGCGTGGCCCGGAGCACTGCAAGACCTTCACAGTGGAGGCAAGGGTGGCCGGGAGCGGCAAGCCGGATTTCATAAGGCGCGCCGAAGGACCTACAAAAAAGGCAGCTGAACAGGCCGCTGCGCGGCGGGCGTTGCGGCGTTTACAGGCGACAACAGGAGCCAAGTCGCCCGCCGTGACTGTGGCGGGTGAAGCTTCCAGCACGCAGTGACACACGCGGTATTTGTATGAACGACGAAACAATCCACAATCCGGAGGCGCCAACAACCGGCATGACGCCGGTGGAGTCTTCTCCCGTGGAAGCGGATGCCTTCAGTGTGCCGTCGGCCGCATCCCAAACAATGGAGCGGGTCGCAGAGACACCAGTTCCGCCAAGTCACGCCCGTCCAAGGATCGTCCGCCAGCGTCGCGGAATCAGTACCGGTCTCTCCGGATCCTTGCAGTCGTTCGCCTCGACCGTTGTGATTGCGGTGTTCGTCATCACCTTTATCGTGCAGGCCTTTCAGATCCCTTCTGAATCCATGGAAAACACCCTGCTCATCGGCGATTACCTGCTGGTGGACAAGGTGCATTTCTCCGGTGGTGGTCCTTGGCAGCCACTGTTGCCTTATCAGCCAGTCACGCGAGGAGATATCGTGGTCTTCCGCTACCCTATGAATCCGTCACAGCATTTTGTGAAACGCGTGGTGGCGGTTCCGGGAGACCGGGTACGGCTCTACCGCAAGCGGGCATGGGTGAACGGCA
>JBFXAV010000140.1:0-6734 GCA_050183935.1 Candidatus Korobacteraceae bacterium
TTCTCTAGGCTCCCTATTGACCTGCGCGGCTGGTTGTGGCTCCTCGCTTGCTTCCCCAGAAAATGAACGTCCCGCGTGTCGTGGAGGTGACCAAATCGGGAGCGCCATCTTTGTTCAGGTCCACGGCCACCAGATGCGAGCCTACGCCCGAGCGGTTGTGAATCAGTTCCGGAACGAACTCGGCGCCGCCGGGAGCCTTGGGATTGCGCACAGTGCGGTACCAGTAGAGCACCGCCGGCCCAAACGGATCAGGATCGCTGTAGGCTGCCAGGTGCGAGTAGTGGCGCTTGCCTACCACGAAGTCCAGAATGCCGTCTCCATCAACATCCGTGGAGGTCGCGCCGTGCAGTTCGGTAAAGGTCACATTCCCGGCATTCTTGGTCTGGAAGTTGTCCATGATCATGTGCCGCACAAACGTGGTCTTACCGTCAGCGCCTTTCTTCTGCTCGAACCATGCCAGCCCCCAGCCGTGTCCTTCCAGACTGGTGACCACGTCGTTGAGGCCGTCACCGTTCACGTCGTAGACCGCCATCTCCGCGCCGCCGGCGTTGCCTTGCGACTTGCCCCAGCGCCCGAAACCCACTGGATGATACGGCCATGGCTTGCCGTCCAGCTTTGTCGCAGGCTGCTCCCACCATCCCCATGCCGTCAGCACGTCAATACGGCCATCACCGTTCACGTCACCAGTGCCAATGCCGTGCGAGCTGTTGGCCGCCCACGGTCCGGGCTCGGAAATCGGCGTGATGATCCACGCCGCGGTCGGCTTGGAGGGGTCAGGGCGCGCCGCCACAAGGGTTCCACCCGGAATGCCCATGATGATCTCCGGCTTGCCGTCGCCGTCGAGGTCGCGCATGGAAGTCTCTTCGATCCACACATGCGGTGTAACTTCGTAGCGGCTCCACCGCCGCTGCTCCGTGCCGGGATTTACAAACAACACGCCCGGGCCTACCCCATTGTTCCCGGTGGCGCACCACTGGTCAGGCCAGCCATCGCCGGTGAAGTCGTAAGCGAAGTTCACCATGCAACCGCGCGCGTATTGAGTGGAGGGATCGTAGCTCTCTGCGGGATAAATTTCTCTGGCTTCCGTGTAGTCCGGTCCAAGGTAGTAGAGAGGACCAGCCACCACGTCGAGCACGCCATCGCGATTCACATCCGCCGCCGCTGCCGACCAGGCATAGTAAAACTCTTCCAGCCGTTGCATGCGGAAGCGGTCGGAAGTCTCTTCCTTCGGGACGATTCTGCGGTTCAGGTTCTTGTAGCCCAGGTTTTTGAAACGCACCTCGCCGGTTCCGCCCACATAAAGCGCCAATGGACCAAAACTGGATGGACTGGAGGTTACGGCTCCCCCTGCGCTGGCCACCGGGCCTTCGTTCAGAATGGTGCGAGCCGTTACGGCATCCACTATGATTTCTAGTTCATTCCATTCGCCGGCATGGAGAGTGCCCGCCGGGCGGCTGCGCGGAATGTCTGGCAGGTTCACCTCCGGCGGCGCGGGAGGGAAGTTAAAAGTTCCGTTGTTACCGTTGGCGCGGAGCATGGAATCGTACATGGGATCCGGGCTTGGAGGAGCCGCATACAGGTAAGTCTGCGGATCGTGCCGTCGATTGCCCCCGCGCTCCAGCTTCTCCCGGCTTAGCTCGCGGCCTTCCGCGTCCAGAGTCACCTGATAGGCGGCGAGGTCGCCCTCGTTGAGCGAGATCAATACACCCTTCATGCCGCCACCATTCGTCTTTTCCGCCCGAAACAGCAAAGCTGTCTTGCATCCGGCGGCGCAGCGGAAGTCCGCCACCAGGCCCACGTCCTGATAGGACTGGTCGAGCACCAGCCATCCCCCGGCGGCCTGCCGGGGTGTACCGATAATTTCGCCGTTCTGCGCCTTCCAGTCGGCCTGCCCCAGCGGATGCCAGCCCTTAAGGCTCGATCCGCTAAACGTCACATCGGGCACGAAGGTTCGTGGCGCTGTGTAAGCCGGCAAACATAGGCAGCCAACAAGCGCTGCGGCGGCCATTCTTTTCCAGATCACATTCCACTGCGACATATCAAACTCCCAGAAGCGAAATTCTTCGAAAAAGGACGCGGCGGAAGTATACATCTTGCAGTTGCTATGATGATCTAGGCTGCCGCTTGGAGAGGGCCATGAATCGTCTCCCTGGTTGGACACTTTTGCTGAGTGGGAAGAAGGTTGTAGTTGCAACCAGCTTTCTTGCCATCGGTGTATTTACTATCTCTGCGAGTGTGGATCGCGTCTTCATGGCAGGCAGTGACACACGTTGCCGGGCCGTGATGTACGTCACGAACCTTGTGGTTGCGCTCCTGGCTGGAATGCTCTTCTGGACCCGAACTCGCGATCTCCAAAGGCGGTTGGAGATCGTTGCCGGCCTCAATCACAACATCCGTAACGCCCTGCACGCAATCACGCTTTCCACGTTTCTCGACTCCCGCAATGCGCAGATCATTCAGGAAAGTGTCGATCGCATCGACCGCACGTTGCGCGAGTTTGTCCCCAATCAGGAGATATAGAGCCATCAAGAGCGGAAGACTCAGGGCTGGGCGAAGGTATTGCAGTCCGCCGGATTGCCCGAGCTGAACCCGCGACGGAACCAGCGCGCTCGCTGCTCGGAAGTTCCATGCGTAAACGAGTCAGGATTTATTCGCCCAGAGCCTGCCTGCAGGCGGTCATCTCCCACCGCAGACGCTGCCCCGAGTCCTTCATCCACGTCTCCCTCTTCCAGGATGTTCCGCTGTTGCGTGGAGTGTCCCCAGACTCCGGCAAAACAATCGGCTTGAAGTTCCATGCGCACGGAAAGCTCATTGCGCTGCCGCGGGTTTGCCTGCTGCTCCCCGCGAACCTGGCGCTCGATTCCGAGCACGTTCTGCACGTGATGCCCGATTTCGTGCGCAAGTACGTAGGCCTGCGCGAAATCACCAGGCGCTCCGAAGCGCGTGTGCAACTCCTCGAAAAAGCTCAGGTCAATGTACACGCGCTGGTCCGCCGGGCAATAAAACGGTCCCGAAGCCGATTGCGCGAAGCCGCACGCCGACTCCACCGCATTGCGGAAAAGCACAAGCTGGGCCTCCGGGTACCGCGTGCCCTCGCGTTGCAAAAGCTCTTGCCAGGTGCGTTGCGTGTCATCCAGCACAAAAGAAACAAACTGCACCTGCGGCTCTTCATTGGGATCGCTCACCGGCGCGGAACCGGTGCCTGTCGGCGCCACGGAACCCCCCGCGCCCACCAGCGACAGAAAATCCTGTTTAAAGATGAGACTTAAAATCACGAGCAGAAGCAGGCCGCCAATGCCGATGCCTCCGCCCACGCGCAGGCTCGGACCTCCTCCACCACGGCGGTCTTCAAGATTGGGGCTTCTTCCTCCCGGCGACCAGCGCATACGTGACTCCTGTTCAATGTTTTCAACGCTGCAAACTGGTTGCGGCAGACAATGTAATTGCAGCAATCAATTAGATGCGGGGAATTATAGGTGAGAACAGTTGCCTATCGCGCATCCACTGCCCTGCTACCAATGTAAGCCTGCTCCCGGCTTTCGTTCTGCCAACTGTCCCCTGGCTTGTCCCCTCTGGTTCCTGCCAAAGCCGCGCGGTATGATAATCAGCCCAGCAAGCAGTTTGTTTGCCAGGCTTCTCCTGGCAAACGCCAGGTGTTTTTCGAGGAGAGTCATGGTACGAAACTCGCGCAAATGGGTTTTCTGGACGTGCGTGTTGCTGTGTACTGCATCAGCGCTGATGTTCGCCGCCGACTACAAGCTGAACGTCAGCAAGGAACGCTTGATCAACGCTGCCAACGAGCCGCAAAACTGGTTGCTGATGAATGGGGACTACACCTCGGCGCGCTACTCCAAACTCACCCAGATCAACCGTGACAACGTAAAGAATCTCCGCATGGTCTGGAGTCTCGCCCTTGGCGGCATGCACGATACCGGCCAGAATGGTCCGGACGTGCAGGTAAATCCCCTGATCGACAACGGGTACATGTACACCACCGACGGCTGGGGCACGGTGTACAAGATCGATGCCCGCCAACCCAACAAGGGTGAGTTCGTCTGGATTTGTGATCCCGGAGTGCAGCACGAGGGCAATGTATCTCTTACCCGTGGCATTGCCCTGTGGGAAGACCTGGTCGTCGCCAATCTCCCCGATGGCCGCGTTATCGCCATTAACCGCGAAAATGGCGAGATCGTGTGGGACAAGGAAGTTGCCAAGAAGAACGAGTTCGGCAACCGCGAAGTGTTTATCACCGCGCCCTTGGTTGCGGACGGCAAGGTTCTGGTCCAGAACGGCGGCGGCGATCGCGGCACCCGTGGCTGGGTGGCAGCCCTCGACGTGAAGACCGGCGATGAGCTATGGCGCTTCTATGTGGTGCCCAAGCCCGGCGATCCCGGCAGCGAAACCTGGAAGGACGATCACAACGCCTGGAAGACCGGAGGCGGCGGCATCTGGCAAACCGGCTCCTACGATCCGGCCACCAATCTTTACATCGTTGGCACCGGAAACCCCGTTCCGATCTACGATCCCGAATTTCGCCCCGGCGATAACCTTTACACCAACTCCGCTATTGCCCTCGATGTCGCCACTGGCAAGCTGGCTTGGCACTTCCAGTACACACCCAACGACTCATGGGACTACGACGAAGTCGGCATCCACAACCTCTATGACGTCACCATCAACGGCCAGAAGCGCAAAATCGTAGGGCACTTTGGCCGCAATGGATTCTTTTACTCGCTCGACCGCACCAACGGCCGCTTTCTCAAGGCCGTGCAGTATGTGAATCATCTGAACTGGACCAAGGGCATTGACCCTGAAACGGGCAAGCCGCTCGAATACAACCCCAAGCTCGGCGTGCAGGTCTATAACCGCGAAGCGCGCGCACTGCGCGGCGACAGTAAAAAGCGCACCTGCCCTACCTGGCATGGTGGTATTGGTCCCCAGCCCACGGCGTTCAATCCGGTAAAGAACATCATCTACGGCGCGGGCACGGAAGGCTGCTTCACCCAGAACGGCGCCGCCGTGGCCGTCCTTTCCCCGGAAGGCGGAATGGATACCAAGAAGAGTGAAAAGCGCCAGTACAGCAGTGACCTCTATTACGGCTCAGTCACGGCCTTCGACGCTGTGAATCAGAAGGTGATTGCTAAGGCCATCACGGATATTGAGGTTCGTTCAGGCGTTACCGCCACCGCGGGTGGCCTGGTCCTTACTACCCTCCAGGATGGCTGGATCGTCGCCTACAACGACGAGACGCTGCAAGAGCTTTGGCGCTTCAATGTAGGCACTCCGCTGAAGGGAGCGCCCGTGACTTACTCCATCGGCCCGAAGCAGTACATTGCGGTACAGACCAGCGGTCGCCACTTGCATCCCGTGAAGTACGACAAGCTGGAAACTTCCAGCTATTTGTTTGTCTTTGCATTGGACTTGACGTTGGAGCCCAGCCGCCCTCGGCTGGGTTTGAAGGTAACTTGATGCCGGGGGCTTTAGCCCCCGCAAAAAGGCAAGCCTAAAAGTTCTGTCATCCCGCGTGCGGTAGTGGCGGGCTTTAGCCTGCGAGAAAGGCCGAGCTTTAAATTTTGTCATCCCGAGCAAGCGCGAGTCGAGGGATCATGCAGTTTCCGTTCGATTTTCAAGCCATCTATTGTATATCCCGTTAGTTGAACCTGTTCAGTCTCGTATCGCCTAAAATGGGGCTCGGAATTGGTGCAAAGGGCTGTTATCGCCAATGGCGTCAAACGTCATCAGTCAAGCTCGCTCAAATAACAGGTGAAGAAAGGCTTCTCACGAAGTGGCCGCTGTCCCTTCAACATATCAACCGAAAACTTCTGCAACCCGCCCGACTGCGATCTGACCATCCCGCTGTGAATTTTCACGATGTCCTTTGTGGAGTATCCGCTTGGCAGGTCAAAGAACTCGGTACTGAACGACGTGCCATACGAATGCATCGAGCCGTCGCGCATCTCAGCGACAAACGCTGTCCATCCCATGGACGTCTCGCCATGAATCATTTTCAAGAGAAGCAAAGGCCAAGCAAATGGCGATTCCTCGACGGACTGGATCTCATAATCGGCAACGCATGAGCTACCAGCGATAAAGCTCGTGATGACGCGCCTTTTTTCTGATCGATGCCAACGCAATTCCTTCATGCGGCGAAGATACAGGTCAACCTTTGTTCTCTTACTTTGAAACACAACGCATGGAAGATAGGTGCCGTCGCGCAAATAAGCGGCGGCTCTATACCGGCTTCCATAAATCGAGTCCGGGAGAGGCTCAATCGAGTGTCTGACGAACCGCACAACGTCGGACTGAGGGATACTCATCGGCATGGATGGTACGACGGGGCGGGGGCCTCGTTTCAAATTAGCGAGAAATCGCCTTCTCACCAATGCGCAGTTTCGGATCATGTAGAGATGAGAACCGTTCGGCCCAATGTGTCTCTACCCGCACCATACGGACGCCCGAGCTACTCCGGCAGTTCCTTGCAAACCTCAACCTCGGAACCCCAAAACTCCACGCACTTGGCTTTGTTCATCGGGCCCTTGCCGATGACCTTGGCAAACAAAAAGTCCACCAGCATCTCGATCTCGCGGTTTTGCAGAGTGGCTGCAGGCTCCGGCAACTCCAGCCCAAGCCGCTTCAGGTCGGCTTCCGTCTGCTTGTAGCAGCGGCCATCGCTGTAGGCGAACTTGTCGAACGCGGGCATGTTTCTGCCGGGACGTCCGCACTTGATCACTAGG
>JBFXAV010000141.1:0-6714 GCA_050183935.1 Candidatus Korobacteraceae bacterium
AAATTTCTCCCTACTTCGCTGAGAGTTGGCGGCGGCTGGTCGCCGGCCCTCCGCGGCTCGCGAAAGAACATCAGCACCGCGATGAACATCAGAAAGACGCTCAATGCAGCCAGGCGAAACACGTTCTCCACCTGCATGCGGTGGTGGACCCAACCCGCAAGAAAGGGTCCCAGCGTGCTGCCGATGTTTACCATGGTGTAGTAGATCGAGTAGCCCAACGAGCGGACGTGCTCTTTCGAGGCGCGTGCCGTGGTTCCCACCACACTGGGCTTGACCAGCGCCACGCCGAGCGCGGGCAGAAACAAAATCACCCCGACCATCCATCCCAGAGGAATGGCGTCGCGAATCGGCGTGAGCCATGGCGCTGCAATCGATCCCACCAGGAAATACGAGCAACTCAGGAGGAAGTACGCCACCGACAGCGCGCGACGAAATCCAATGCGGTCTGCCAGTGCTCCGCCAAAAGCTGCCATCACCCATACGGCCCCGCCGAAGATGCCTGCCAGGCTGGAAGCCTGCGCGGTAGGGAAGAGCAGCACCTCGTGCAGGTAGCGAACAAGCGCGGCAAATACCGCGTAGTACGACAGGCGCTCAAAAATTTCGCTGATGTTAGCGACCCAAAAGGGACGCTCGAATCCGTCACGGATTTCGCGCAGGCGCGCGGCAATATCCAAGCGAATCTCCTCTTCAAGGCGTCTTCAGTGTGTCAGACGGATCAAGACGCCGGCGAGCTTCGGCTGCCGTGAGTCCGGTCACGCGAATGACCTTGTTCCGGCTGGTCTCGCCCGCGGCTATGGTAACCGACGACCGCGGCACTCCCAACAACTTCGCCAGAAATTCAAGGCATGCATGGTTGGCCCGCCCTTCCACGGGAGGCGCTGTCAGTGCGATCTTGAGCGCGTCGCCTATGACCCCGGTGATCGCGTTCCGTCGTGCGCGCGGCTGTACTCGGACGGTAAACGTCGCGCCCTGCGCAGTATCGCGAATGGAAAGACCTTCTTTCACCTGGAAGAAATCATGACCACAGAGGACGCAGGGAAACACAGAGGAAACAGTCCATGAGAAAGCCACGCAGTTGGAAGTAGCTTCATTGTGAGACAACTCGCTCGGGATGACATTTAGAAAACTAGCCTTCTTCCTTACTCTGTGTCCTCTGTGCCTCTGTGGTGAGCCTGTTTTCGTCTCTCCCCCCAAAAATCGCCGAGCCGATCCTCACGCATGTGGAGCCTTCTTCGATTGCGACTTCAAAATCGCCGGACATACCCATCGACAATTGATCCATGCCTACATGTGGCAGCTTGCGCGCCACGATGCTATCGCGAATCTCACGCAGTCGGCGGAAGTATGGTCGTGCGTCCTCGGGATCATCGCTGTACGGTGGAACCGCCATGAGTCCCTTGATGGAAAGATTTTCAAATTTCGACGCGGCTTGAAGCAGTTCTTCCAGTTCCGGCGAGTCGGCGGGCAGCCCGGTTTTTGCTTCTTCTACACCCAGATTCAATTCAATGAGCACAGGGAGAACTTTTCCTTGTGCTTGCGCCGCAGAGTTCAGGCGTTCTGCAAGGCGAAGCGAGTCGAGGGAATCGATGGCGTCGAAAAGTTCCACGGCTTTAGCGGCCTTGTTGGACTGCAAATGCCCGATCATGTGCCATTGCACTCCGACAGGCGATGGGATGTTTGTTTGTGTTCCGCGATGGAGTTGCCATTCGGTGAGTTGTGAGATTGTGCTGGCGATCTCCTGCACCCGGCTTTCACCGAATGGCCGCTGTCCGGCGTCGTATGCTTCAAGAATCTGTTCTGGAGAAAACGTCTTGCTCACGGCCATGAGCTGCACATCTTCGGGATTCCGGCCCGCGCGTGCTGCGGCTTCCGCAATGCGCTCGTGAACGAGGGCTAGGTTAGCGGCAATGGACATAAAAGATTGACCGCAGAGGCGCTGAGGCACGGAGAGATGGATTGCACGTAAGCGGTTACTTCCGTCGTAGAAAAGGTGCAAATTACGTTCTTTGTCTCTGCGACTCCGCGCCTCAGCGGTGGATTCTATTTTCTTGCAGGCTCCACGGTATCCAGCGGTTTGCGCGCAAAGTAGAACAGTGAAAACGCCAGCAGGGCAAACATGATCACGGAAACCAAGGGACTGCGCAGAAAGGTAATGCCCATGCGTCCAAAGTCGACGGCATTTGCGGGCAACAGTCCTTGTGCTTCGATAAGACGTAGTGCAATTCCCAACAATCCGATCACCCCGCCTGCTGCAATCAGTCCACTCGCGTAGAGCGAGCCAGGGCTCACTTCGCTTTCCGCGTGCGCGTTGCCTCCCGAGGAGCCGGTTGCACGCTCCAGCATCCAGCGCACCACGCCTCCGCAGAAGATTGCCAGCGTTGTGCCAATGGATAAATACGCGCCTACAGCAAAGGAAAGTGACCGGACTCCTAGCAGCTCGACGGCAATCACAAGAAAGACTCCGAGCAGCACCAGTCCCCAGGGAAGCTTGCGGGTCAGGATGCCGTTAATCACCGTGGACATCAGGCGCGCCTGCGGAGCCGCGGCACGTTCGCTTCCGATTCCCTGAATCCATTGCAACTCAATCTGGCCGCTCTGAGGGTTGTAGAGGTACTTGCCATCCGGAAGCACGTTCGAGCCTAAGGCATTCAGTTGCCAGTAACCCTGCGTCGGGACGGTTTGCGGCACACCTTCGACCGGGACGTTAACGCTGTCACGCTCAAAGTTGCGGCTCTCAACCGCCACGCCGCTGGGCAGGTTGTTAATGTCCACCGGACGGGAGATGGTGCGAAATTCTTCCAGGCCGCGATTCATGCCAATCAGTGTGAATCCGATGGCAAAGACCGACGCCAGTACTCCGATGAGCAGCGCAAATTGCTGATATCGCGGTGTGGCTCCTACAAGGAATCCAGTCTTGAGGTCCTGCGAAGTATTGCCAGCATTGGCGGCGGCAATGCACACCACGCCTCCTATGCTGACGGCCAGAGCCATATACGGGGCGGCGGTCCAGTCCAGCAGCAGGAACACCGCGGAAGTAGCCATCAGAGTGGCAATGGTCATGCCGGAGATGGGATTGGCAGAGCTGCCAATCAATCCCACAATGCGCGAGGAGACAGTAACAAACAGAAATCCGAAGATGACCACGAACACCGCGGCAAGGATATTGGCGCTCAGGGAAGTGTAAGCGCCGGGCACCGGCTTGAATGTAAGCATGGCGCCCATCAGCAGGAGCAGCACGGCTGCTCCGCCGAGAGCAATGCCCAGGGGCAGGTCGTTCTCCGTGCGGCGCGCACGGCCACTGGCAGCGGCGCTCCCGAGTTGCTTCGCACCGGCGCGGAGTGCGTTGATGATCGTTGGCATTGTGCGCATCAGGGTGATGAGTCCAGCGGCGGCTACTGCGCCCGCGCCAATCGGCCGGATGTACGCGCTCCACAGCGCGTCAGGACTCATTTCGCTGATCGGAATCGTGCCGGGGTACACCGGGCCGGGCAGCCCCGAACCGAAAAATTTAATGGCCGGCATGAGCACCAGCCAGGAGAAAACGCCTCCCGCGAAGATGGTTCCGGCGATGCGCGGGCCTATGATGTATCCAACTCCGAGATATTCCGACGTGACGTTGGCTCGAATGGAACTGCCGGGCAGCCAGCCGGGATTGTAGGTAGGAGTCGCCGGCCAGGCGGCAAAGATGTTCTCGTTCTGGAATGCCGTGTAGAGCCCGCCGAGTCCCAGGCCCATGAAGACTCGACTGGCAAAGGAGCCGCCGCGATCTCCGGCGATAAGCACGTCCGCGCAGGCCGTTCCTTCCGGATAGAGAAGGTTGCCGTGCTCCTGCACGATGAGCTGGCGGCGCAGCGGAATCATGAAGAACACGCCCAGCCATCCACCGATCAACGCGAGCAGGAAGATGCGCGAGTACTCCAGCGGGAACCCAAGAAAGATCAGCGCAGGGAGAGTAAATATCACGCCTGCAGCAACGGATTCCCCCGCCGAGCCGGTCGTCTGCACGATGTTGTTTTCCAGAATCGTGGCTCGTCCAAAGGCGCGCAGGATACTAATGGAAAGCACCGCGATGGGGATGGAGGCCGAGACCGTAAGGCCGGCTCGCAAGCCTACGTACACTGTCACGGCGCCAAAAATAATGCCGAACAAGGCGCCCAGCAGCACGGCACGAGGGGTGAATTCCGGCTGGACGGCATCCGGGGCGACATAAGGCTGGAAGTTAACGGCAGGCTTAGGCTTCAGGGCTGTTTCGGTGGCTTCAGACACAGCATTGTCTCCGCACGACAGCGGGTTGTACCAGAGCCGCGAAACTAGCATGCAGCGCTGGCAAACACAAGCGTAGCAGAAGCTTTCATCACAAAGTCACAAAGGGATTGCAGATCATGGTGTCCTTGGTTGGTTCGCTCTCTATGGTTCTTGCCTGCGAGAAACTGCTATACTAAGGCAACGCCGAGGCTGCAGGCCCCTGTCGCCTGGTGTTGAGGAGGGTCATCTTCAGCAGTAGCAGGGACCTAACTCGGGCATCGCGGCCTATCGCAGGCGGCCTTGCACAGGATGGAGAGGCGGCAGATTTGCCGCAGGCTCCCAGGCCGCACGCGGGACATGGCGCTGCGCGAAGAAAAATTCCTAGTCCTCAGTCCGTAGCATCGCTGCTTCGGACATCCGCCCAGGGCCTCTTCTCCGTTCTATTTCCCTCCAACTGCCGCTTCTGCGAATCTCCCCTGCTGGAAATTTCCCGATTGCCTGTGTGTAGTGACTGTCTGGCTGCGATTCAGCCGATTGCAGGGTCGCTCTGTGTGCGTTGCGGAGAACGCCTGGCCGCTGAGGGAATCCATGCGCCACAGTCGCTCTGCGGCAACTGCCAGTTGGAAGAACCGCTGTTTGCAAAGGCAGCAGCTTATGGCAGTTATGACGCGGGTGTGCGCGATCTCATTCACCTGCTCAAGTACCAGCAGGTGCGTCCGGCAGCGGACGTGCTTGGCGGGATGCTGGCGCAAGTGATCGAAAATCTGGCTGTGGAGTTTGGAACCGAGCCGCCACTGGTGGTTCCGGTTCCTTTGCACTCCACCCGGCTGCGGGAACGGGGATTCAACCATTCGGAACTGATTGCCCGAGCAGCCATTGAGCGCAGGCCTGCCGGGATCCACCTCAAACTTGCATCCGAAACCCTGCTTCGGCGGCGGGCAACGGAGTCGCAGACCGGACTTACGTCGGCGCAGCGCCGGGCGAACCTGCGTGGCGCATTCGTGACCCGGCAGGAGCCAGGAGTTCGTGGCTGCGACGTTTTGCTGGTGGATGACGTCTATACAACGGGTACTACGGTCTCCGAGTGCTCTCGTGTCCTGCGGAAAGCAGGCGCAACCAGGATCTGGGTGGCTACAGTGGCGCGCGTGCTGAAGGGGCAAATGGTAGAGGTGGAACCAGCGGTCCTGAGGGAACCCTCACTTGCACGGGGAGCAGTTGCAACCGGCTGACCGAGCCAACGGACACAGGCTTATGCTGGCAAAACATTCAGCGCGAAGCAGCAGGGACCACGGCGAGGAAAGTGCCGTTGTGGTGCGCAGCGGGAACGGATATTCAGCGATGCACGCTCCTGTTCTGGTGCTGAATGCATCGTACGAGCCCATCAACGTCTGCGCCGCGCGCCGCGCCATTGTGCTTGTGCTGAAGGGGGTGGCTATGACCGAGGAAGAGAATGGTCACTTTCTGCATGCGACGCGTGTCACCTTCCGGGTGCCGTCCGTGATCCGGCTGCTGGAGTATCGCCGCATTCCTCACCAGACTCGGGCACTTTCGCGGAAGAACATTCTGCTTCGGGACCGCAACTCCTGCCAGTACTGCGGCGTGGTGCTCTCGGCCAGCGATCTTACGCTCGACCATGTGATTCCACGCTCCCGTGGCGGAAGCTCCACCTGGGAGAATTTGGTGGCCTGCTGCCATGAATGCAATCGCCGCAAAGGCAACCGCCTGCCGCTGGAAGCAGGCATGAAGCTGGTGCGCGAGCCAAGATCGTTTAACCTGCATACCAGCCGTCACATCATGCGCCTGTTGGGGCACTCGGACACCAAGTGGCGCAAGTATTTGTTCTACTGAACTCACTTCTGCCCAGCGCATGATCGCGGTATTCAACTTAACTCTTCCCAACGTCAAGTGGTGATTCAAGGCCTGCTGGTTCTAACAGTGAGCACCGTCATGCCATGCTCAGTGCAAGGCTCCGACGCCGGCAGCATTTTTGACTGAAAAATCAATCAGTTATAGCGCTTAGTCGAGATGGCATTCAAACTGCTCGCAAGGTTGGGTGCTGCGCGCCGCTGCCTGGGATGACTTCTGTCAAGCCACAGGACAATCTTTATTCGAATTTAAACCAACTGGGGAGTTTGGATGCCTGAGAGCGTGATGGAGCAGATTGTCTCCGAGTTAAAGCAGAACGGGCAAAGTTTTTATCCGGAGAGAAGCGAATTAAAGAACGTACGGATTGTGGGCCACACTCCTAAGCCAGACCACTACATTTACGATCTGGTGATGGATTTTTCCGAGGGAGGGGAACGCCTTGCCGCCAAAGTGTATCGAGGAAGAAACGGCGGGCCAGACGTGCGCACTCTGGCTGAGTTGGAATCGGCCAATCTAAGGTATGTGAATGCCATCTTCCAGAGGAAGAAGCTTAAGGGCGTGCCTCGTCCAGTCGGCAATTTCTCCTCGCTTGGCGCGGTCGTC
>JBFXAV010000142.1:0-6702 GCA_050183935.1 Candidatus Korobacteraceae bacterium
TAGGCCCGGTGCTCGCGGCGCAATTCGGCTACCTGCCGGGAACGCTCTGGATCATCGTGGGAGCCGTCCTGGGCGGCTGCGTGCAGGATTTCGTTACCTTACTGTTTTCCGTGCGCCGCAACGGCATATCCCTCGGCCAGATGGCGCGCGATGAGATCGGCCCGGTCGGAGGTTTTGTAGCGTTTGTTGCCGTCATCAGCATCATCATCATTCTGCTGGGAGTGGTGGCGCTGGTTGTCGTAAACGCTCTTAAGTCGAGCCCCTGGGGATTCTTTACCATCGCCGCCACCATGCCCATTGCGTTATTCATGGGCGTTTACCTGCGCTATCTGCGGCCGGGCAAGGTACTGGAAGTTTCCGTACTTGGATTCATCCTGGTAATGCTCTCCATCTGGGGAGGGCAACTGGTCGCGGAATCCCCGGCGTGGGCGCCGGTGTTCACCTTCGGCGGCCCGGCGCTGGCCGTGATGATCATGATCTACGGCTTCTTCGCGTCGGCGCTCCCGGTGTGGCTCCTGCTCGCTCCCCGCGATTACCTGAGCACCTTCGTGAAACTCGGCGTGGTGGGCGTGCTGGCCCTGGGTATCGTCGCGCTGCGGCCAACCCTGGAGATGCCGGCCTTGACGAAGTTTATCGACGGCACCGGCCCGGTGTTCGCGGGCGGGCTGTTTCCATTCGTGTTTATCACCATTGCCTGCGGCGCGATTAGCGGCTTTCACGCGCTGATTTCCAGCGGCACCACTCCCAAACTGATTGCACGGGAGACGCAAACTCGCATGGTTGGCTATGGCGCGATGCTGGCGGAATCGTTTGTTGGCATCATGGCCATGATCGCCGCCTGCGTGCTCCAGCCGGGAATGTACTTCGCTATCAATAGCCCGGCGGCGCTGGCTGGCGGAACTCCGGAGCTTGCGGCAGCGACCATCAGCAGTTGGGGATTTCCGCTCGCGGCCACGGACATTGAAGCCATGGCGCGCAATGTGGGTGAATCCACGTTGCTCAATCGCACCGGAGGCGCGCCTGCTTTTGCCGTGGGCATGGCGCACATTTTCTCGCGGACGCTGGGCGGCGACTCGCTGATGGCCATCTGGTATCACTTCGCCATTATGTTCGAGGCGCTGTTCATCCTGACCATCCTGGATGCAGGCACGCGCGTGGGCCGCTTCATGCTCCAGGATGGATTGGGACACATCTGGAAGCCGCTGGGCCGCACAAGCTGGTACCCAAGCGTGCTGTTTACCAGCGCGCTGATTGTTGCCGCCTGGGGCTATTTCCTGTGGCAGGGAGTGCGCGATCCATTGGGTGGCATCAACTCGCTGTGGCCATTGTTTGGCATCAGCAATCAGTTGCTCGCCACCGTGGCCATGTGCGTTTCGACCACTATCATCATCAACTCGGGTAAGGCACGCTACGCGTTGGTAACGCTGGGACCGCTCTGCTGGCTGCTGCTGGTGACGTTCACTGCGTCTTGGCACAAGATTTTCAGTCCTGACCCGCGCATCGGGTTTCTGTCCCATGCGCGGCAGCTTGCGGAACAGGCCGCGGCTGATCCCTCGCGTTCCAGCCAGTTTTCGCAGCTCATCTTTAATGACCGGCTGGATGCCGTGGTGACCGGCGCGCTGGTCGTAATGGTGGTGCTGGTAATCGCCGAGGCTGCGCGTCAGTGGCTGAGCGTGATCTCCGGGAAGAAGACGGCGCAGGTGAAAGAGGCCCCGTTCGTGACCACGCGCTACGCCTCGGAGGAAATCTGATGGCCAGCCAGTGTGAAACGCTGCCAGAGATGGCAAAGCCGCGAAGTATGAGCGAGCGACTGCTGGCTGGCTTGCGCCGTGCCGCTGCGCTTGTGCTGGAAACGCTGCGCGAGATCTTCGACGAAAACGCTTACCGCCGATTTTTGCTCCGCCGGGGCATGGCCCCCTCGCGAGCCGCCTACGGAGAATTTCTGGAGGAGATGCGGCAGCGGCGCGAGCGGCGCGTCAAGTGCTGCTAGTTGCTGTCCAGAAATATTTGAGCTATCAAGAGTGTCATCCTGAGGCCGCCTGCGGCCGAAGGATCTATGTATTCGCCTGAAACAATGCATAGATTCTTCGCTTCCTTCGATCGCTCAGAATGACTGCTTTGATTTGTCTAAGTATTCCCGGGGCATGACAGTAGGTTTTTACCTTGAGAGTCCTCCCTCTCGCCGCCCTCTTTAGCGCAGCAGCAGAATTGCCACGGCTGCCGTAAGTGCCAGGTTCCAGGCCAGCAGGCACAAGGTCCAAATGCGGGCGGAGCGGATGCGGGAATTGGCCTCGGCACTCAATACCGACATTTGCTCGCCGAGTTCCTGGCAGAAGCGGGCCAGGGCATCGGTGCGGGCTTCGGCATCCATGAGCCGGGCTTCCAGCGATTCAATGGCTGCCAGGGAAGGGTTGGCAGTACTGGCGGCACTCTGCCCCGCGGGCTGCGGATTCTGCATGCGCGTGCGGGCGTAATCGACTGCCACCGGTACCAGCGGCTTAAGGAACGGAAGTAAGGCTCTCCAGACCATTGCACTCCTTGGGGCGGCTTCTCTGGCTGCGCTTGTCTCGATTGTTCGCGCCGCAGCGCAGTCAATGGCATCCAAATAATCTGTCAAATCGGGAAAACCGTGCAAGCTGGAAGCAGCCCACTGGATTCCCGGTATTTGGTGCACCAGAATGGCTCAATCTGGCGTACTGTCTTTCAATATTTTTTTGAGCCATGCTGCCGGGTCCGAAAAAGGCTCCAAAGTGCTCCTTCACGGAGAGTCCGACGTAACCGCTTGCGACATTGCTGGACGCGCAAAGTTCGTTCTACAATCGTGCCCCTTACGCGGAACCACTGCAAGCTCGCGATGCGCCCCGCAGCACGGCAGCATGCCGCACGAAATGATTTTAAGGAAGGCGTGCCTCCCGGCCCTGGCCCAGTCGGGCGCTCGAATTAAGCTCCAAGAAGGCTGCAGTATGCAGAAAGTACTCTGAGGAGCAGTCTATCTCCGCCGCCCGGAAATTTGGCTCACTGGGTACGATGCGCAACGGACGAGGCCGGTTGAATCTTTTATCGACAGTAGTCATCAAAATTGAGTATCATTCACTCAAGGAAGGTCTATGGCTAACATTTCAGAGAACATAGAGCCTGGAGAAGTCCTTCATACCAGCCCCGAAAAGGGTGCCCTGCCGGTTCTTCCGGTTCGGGATACGGTCCTGTTTCCCCATGCGGTGCTACCCCTGACGGTGGGTCGGGAGAGTTCTGTCCAGCTCATCAACTCGCTCGGCGAGGACAAGACGATTGTGGTGGTTGCCCAGCGCGAAGCCCGCGTGGACAACCCCCA
Organism: Candidatus Korobacteraceae bacterium; assembly: GCA_050183935.1. Lineage (GTDB taxonomy): Bacteria > Acidobacteriota > Terriglobia > Terriglobales > Acidobacteriaceae > DASZRZ01. The sequence continues at coordinate 3,332 of JBFXAV010000142.1, forward strand.
GCCCACGGACCTGTACGCCACCGGCACTCTGGCCGTCGTTCACAAAGTCGTGAAGATGCCGAACCAGAGCCTGTTCGTATTTGCCGAGGGGTTGGAACGGGTGCAACTGCGCGAGTTTGAGCAGCTCCAGCCGTTTATGCGCGCCAAGGTGGAGACCATTCCAGACCTGGTCCCGGCGAAATCCGCCGAGGAAGAGGCCCTGCAGCGCAACGTTCTTACGCTCTTCCAGCAGATCGTGTCCGGCTCTCCTACCCTCTCCGACGAGCTGGCGACGGTGGCCATGAACATCGACGAAGGCGGACGCCTCGCTGACTTCATCGCATCTTCGTTGCCCACGCTCTCCACGCGCGATAAGCAGGAGATTCTGGAAACTCCCGACATCCACACGCGCATGGACAAGATCAACCAGCACCTTGCCAAGGAACTGGAGGTCCAGCAGCTTCGCAACAAGATTCAGTCGGATGTGCAGGACCGTGTGCAGCAAACCCAGCGCGAATATTACCTGCGGGAACAGTTGAAGGCGATTCAGAAGGAACTGGGTGAGCAGGACGAAGGTCAGCGTGACGTGGAAGACCTGCGCCAGAAGATGGAAAACGCCGGCATGCCTGAAGAGGTGAAGAAAGAAGCCTTGAAGGAGCTGAACCGGCTGGCGCGCATGTCTCCCATGGCTGCGGATTACGCGGTGACGCGGAATTACGTGGAGTGGCTGGCGGTGCTGCCGTGGGCGAAATCCTCCGGCGGGGAAGTGGACATCATCAAGGCAAAGGAAATTCTTGATGCTGACCACTATGACTTGCAGAAAGTGAAGGACCGCATTCTGGACTTCTTGTCGGTGCGCCGCTTGAAGCCGGGCATGAAGGGGCCGATCCTCTGCTTCGTCGGACCTCCGGGCGTGGGTAAGACTTCGCTCGGCAAATCGATTGCGCGCTCGCTGGGCCGCAAGTTTGTGCGGCTGTCGCTGGGCGGCGTTCACGACGAAGCGGAAATTCGCGGGCACCGGCGCACGTACATCGGCGCGCTTCCTGGGCAGATCATCCAGGGAATCCGCCGCGCGGAGTCCAACGATCCTGTCTTCATGCTGGATGAAGTCGACAAGGTGGGACGCGACTTCCGTGGTGATCCTGCGGCGGCGTTGCTGGAGGCTCTCGATCCGGAGCAGAACTCCACCTTCCGCGATAACTACCTGGACGTGCCTTTCGACTTGTCGAAGGTGCTGTTCATCACCACGGCGAACATGCTGGACCCGATCCCGGAGCCGCTGCGCGATCGCATGGAGATCATCGACCTGCAGGGATACACCGAGGACGACAAGGTCCATATCGCTCACCGCTACCTGGTGCCGCGCCAGATCGAGGAGAACGGAATCACCGCGGAGCAGATCGAGTTTCCCGAGGACTCAGTTCGCTTCATCATCCGGCACTACACCCGCGAGGCGGGCGTGCGCAACCTGGAACGCCAGATCGGAACGGTCTGCCGCAAGCAGGCGCGCCGCATCGCCGAGGGCAAAACGGAAAAGCTGGTGGTCACGCGCGACGTGGTCCGGGAGTTCCTGGGTGGCGAAAAGATTCGCGTGGACACCGAGATTGCCGAGCGCACGCGGCGTGCTGGCGTGGCCGTGGGCCTAGCCTGGACTCCGGCGGGCGGTGACGTGCTCTTTATCGAAGCCAACAAGATGAAGGGCAAGGGCGAGCGCACCATTACCGGCATGATCGGCCAGTCCATGCAGGAGTCTATGCAGGCGGCGCTCACCTGGGTCCGCTCGAACGCTCCAAATCTGGGCGTGAACGAGGACCTGTTCAAGGAGCATGACCTGCATGTCCACGTTCCGGCGGGAGCGATCCCCAAGGACGGCCCTTCAGCGGGCATCACCATGGCAACGGCCCTGGTGTCGCTGCTGACGGATCGGCGGGTAAAGCCGTTCCTGGCGATGACGGGCGAGATCACGCTGAGCGGAAATGTCCTGCCGATTGGCGGCGTGAAGGAGAAGTTCCTGGCTGCCAAACGCGCAGGCGTGAAGGACGTGATCTTCCCGGCGGACAACAAGAACAACGTGGTGGAAGACCTCACTCCGGAGCAACTGGAAGGCGTGAGCATCCACTACGTGACTACGATGGAGGAGGTTATTCGCCTGGCTCTCCCCCAGGACCCCGCCGAGGAACGCAAGGACGAAGCCGAACGCGAGCAGGTGCTGAGCGGCGCGCCAGCGGCGTAAAGCATTGTCTGGTTTTAAATCACGGGCTGCGTGAAAAGGGCAGCCCTTTCAGTTAGAATGCGCCTTCGCTTGCCTGACGCCAGCTTTCGATTGGACAAGGCGCACCCGGACCCTACCCTCGCCCGTTCTGCCATGTTTTAACGCGCTGCTGTACTTCTGCAGATGCGTCGGCGTTTGGGCTTACGATCTTTACTACTTCATCATGACTTATAAACACAAAGTAGTTCTCACCTTCAGGCACTAGAAAGGCGTCCCAGCCGAACAATAGTGGGAGCACAAAGCAGGAATGCAGTTCGATCAACTCGTCAGGTCCAAAGAGATGTCCAGGCCGCTCATCAACTGGATGTCTCTCCTCCTTAGCGAGACGCAGTTGCTGTAGAATCATGGCTCCTGTCTTCTCCGAATGGTCACCCCAGATGTCTGTCGCCCTAATCCAAAGCAGCGCTCCTTTGAAGGGAACGTCGTCCCATGTCGGCACCAAGTAATCTGCTAAACCGATCACACGTGAGGGCTTCTCATCAAGTGCAACAGTAAAAGAGTGGAAATTTTCAACATCATAGGAGAGATAGTGGTCTGGTGAAACGGTTACGCCACGAGCTTCGCACCACTCCGTTGCCTCTTCACTCGTCAAAAATTTCATCTCTCAACTCCTAAGGAACTGGAACAAGATTCCTCGCCGGAAACAATCTTGATCCTTCACTAACGATTATGTAGAGGATGATTGCCGCCGTCCCTGCGTCACGAATGCGATCCGCGGGTGGCCCACCCTTTCGCCCGGTGTTGGCGAAGGGTGGGGGTTCTCTTAAGAGCCTCTGTGGACTAACTGAAGCGTGATTCCCATTCGCTCGCGTCTTCGCGCCGTCCATTCGGATTCGATCTCCACTGTTCTCTCAACTCCGGTTGCATAGTGCCGAAAGCTGCTCCATGCCCAATCCTCCGGCCGATTGACCAAGCCTCTCGCGACCGGATTGCGATGAATATACTTCAGCTTTTCCACTCGCTTACGCTCGCTCCAGACATTGAAGTCGTAGTAGCGATCCTGCCAAAAGGGCCCGCTGGTTCCGTCGCGCAGTTTTCGTGCCGATACTTGCTTAAGCATTTGGAGCGCAGCCGCCAGTGTGCTCCGCTCGGGCTCACTTACCAGCAGGTGGACGTGCTC
>JBFXAV010000143.1:0-6690 GCA_050183935.1 Candidatus Korobacteraceae bacterium
AAAGCATCCGGTCGGAGGCGGCGCAGCACATCCCGTTCGACATGGACGTAGTCAACATCGACTACCAGGTGCTTACTGAAGACCTGAGCGGGCCGCAGATGGACGTGCTGCTGGTCGCCGTCAAAAAGGACAAGATCCTCAACTACACCAACGTGCTCTCGATGGCAGGGAAAAGTCCTGAGATGGTGGATATCGACGCATTCGCCCTGCAGAACTGCTACGAGTTCAACTACGAGCCGGCGCCGGGATCGACTGTGGCCCTGCTGAACATTGGCGCCAGCGTGATGAATATCAACATCGTGAAAGGACCGGTTCCGCTGTTCACGCGCGACGTGAGCGTCGGTGGCCACCAGTACACGGACTCGCTCCAAAAGGAGCTGGACCTGAGCTTCGACGACGCAGAGGCGTTGAAGCTGGGGCAGCGCATCGGTACCGTCAGCGAGGATGCAAAGCTTCCGATTCTGCAGCAGGTCACAGAGATCATCGTTCTTGAAATTCAGAAAACGTTCGATTTTTTCCGCGCTACTGCTGCTGGAGAGCACATCGAGACCATTTACCTGGCCGGTGGCTCGGCCGCGGTCCCGGGCCTGAGCGAGGCGCTTCGGCAGGAATTTTCGTTGCCCGTGGAGATGCTGAATCCCTTTGCCCGGATCGGCTTCCCCTCGGGAATGGCGTCCGCTGAGCTCATCGAGCGGAATGCAGCACAGATGGCCGTGGCAGTGGGCTTAGCGCTAAGGAGCTTTGAAGACCTATGATCCGCATCAACCTATTAGGCGTTGCCAAACAGAAGAAGCGCTCGGGAGTGCCAGGTCCCGTGGCAATCAAGGCTCCCAGCATTGCGGTAATCGCGGCGGGGGTTGCTCTATTGACCGTCGGAGGAAATTACGCGTGGTACTGGATGCTGGACCGCGAGTCCAGTCAGATTCGCGCTCAGATGCAGGCGGAGGAAGAGAAAAACCGCCGCCTTGCCGACGTACGCGTCAAGTACATGGAATTGGAGAAGCAGAAGAACCACTACGAGCACCGGGTCAACGTGATCAACGAACTGGTCAGCAAGAAACAGGGCCCGACCGCGTTGCTGAACACGATTGCCGAAACCGTGAATCGCACCGACGAAGTATGGCTGCGGACGATGAAAGAAGAAGGCAACAACATCAATCTCGAGGGAATTGCGCTCAGCGTGAATGCGGTGGCAACGTTGATGCAGAACCTGCGCGGTACCGGTAAGTTCCGCACAATCGAGATCAAGGAAACGTTTCAGGATGACGTTGTGCGCGATGTACAAGCGTTTGTGTACTCGTTGTTTTGCGAGCGCGAGCAACAGCCGCAGAAGAGCTGACGAGGACGAGGTCTGGGACTTATGGCGAAGTTCAACGAGTTACCGTTCAGACAACAATTTGGGGTATTGCTGGTGCTGGCATTGCTGGCCAGCGGCGCCCTGTACTACAGCATGTTCCGGACAATGATCGACGCGAACAAGGTGAGCCGCGAAGCGCTCGAGCGCAAACAGGCGGAAAATGCCCAGCTTGCGCCGTTCGTGAGCAAGACCCAAGAAATGGAATCCACCCTGGCTGTGCTGCGAAGCCAGTTAGAGACCTTGAATCGCATCGTTCCTTCGGAGAAGGAAGCGCCGCAGTTCATGAAGCTGCTGCAAGCGGCGGCGAACAGCGCAGGTATCGAGATTCGGCGCTACACCGCGCGTCCCGCAGCCTCGAAGGAGTTCTTTACCGAGGTTCCCTTCGACGTGGAACTCGATGGAGCTTATTACGCATTGCTCGCCTTCTTCCAGCGCATTGGCGGGCTGGAGAGGATCGTGAACGTCTCGGGCCTGCAGATGGCATCGCTGGAGAAGGCGCGCGATGCAGGTGTAAAGAAAACGTATCAGTACGGACCAAACGAGAGCGTGGTGGTGAGCTGTGTCGCGACAACGTATTTCAGCGCTGATCGCGCAGAGGCGCCTCCCGCTCCCGACGCACCTGTGACTCAGGCCAAGAAATGAACGGATGCAATAGCAGCAAGGATGTACGAGGACTTATGACGATCAGAAACACAGTATTGCTCATGCTCGCAGGCGCTGCGATGGCAACGGCGCAGATGTCTCCTCCTCCGAGCCAGTCCGCGCAGGCGGTACGCAGGGCCTCGGCCGAAGTTGTGGTGGTTCCCACGGCGCCGGCGCCGCCGGTTCCCACCACGGAACGCTCCGTGACCCGGCGCGATCCTTTCGTAAGTCCCATCGTGCGTGCTACGCCGTCTTCGGGTTCCACCTGCAAAGGAGGAGGCAAGAAGTGCCTGACTCCAGACCACGTAGTGCTGCGGGGAATTGTGGTGATGGCAGGCGGAGAAAGAATCGCAGTGGTGGAGAGCACCGGGCGCAAGATCAGCTATTTCCTGCGCGAGAACGATCCGGTGTTCAACGGTTACGTGGTGCGCATCACCGAGGATTCCGTGGTCTTCCGCGAGAACACCCAGGACAATCTCGGGCGCGCGGGCACGCGGGATATAACGCGGAGAATAACGCCGGCATAGAGACGCGGCGAGCGTAGGATTCAAGTTTCATACAACAAGCCTGGCAATAACAGGTGAGAGCGGCAATAAAGGGCGAATCTGGAGGCGTAATCGCCGCACACACGCGTCAAGCATACGGACCCCGGATACCGGGCCGGCTTGGCAGGTGAGGGAGACAGAATGATGAGGCTGAAGCGATTGTTGGGTGTTGGACTGCTGGGCGTTGGGCTGATGATTCCGGCCGGGGCAGGTGCGGCCGCGGGTTCCCAGCTCACGAAAGTCAGCGTGGCGGAGCAGGGAAAATCAACTACGGTGATCCTGCAGGCAAACAGCGCCTTCACACATGCCGAATACCGGCCCACGGAAAACCTGATGCTCATCGACCTTCAGGGCGTGGCTGCGGGAATGCTGAAGGATACCGGCGAGCTGGTCAACCGTCCCGGAGTGGATTCCTACCGGGTAGTCAGCTATCTGGGATCGAACGGCTCCGAGGTCACGCGAGTGGAGCTGATCTTGTCTCCCAGCGCGACCGTGAAAGTTGCTGAAGGGGCAGGCGAGCTGCGCGTAACCATTGACGGAAGTAACGCCGTGGCATCGCAGTCGCCAACGACGGCAACTCCGGAAATGCCGTCAACGCCTCTTGCGTCCGCCATTGTGGCGACGCCCGTGGAAACGTCAACCTCAAAGCCGGTTGCAGCAGTCGAAGTTTCACCGGCGGCAGTAAAGCCGGCTGTCAGAAAGACGGCCGCGAGTATTCCTCCCTCGCAAGCAGTCGCCGCTGCCAAGCCAGCGGCAGCGGACAAACCCGCTCTCATTCGCGGAGTTTCTGTTGAGCGAAATGAGCTGGGCATGACCGTGCAGATAAACGCGAGTTCGCCCGTGCAGCCAGTCGGCATGAGGCTGGATTCGCCGGACCGGATCGTGGTGGATATTCCGAACTCCATGCTGGCGTCGCCGCAGCGCCCTGTTGCAGTCAATAACGGAGCGCTGAAGATGGTGCGCGTCGGGCGTTATCAGTCCGATCCTCCAGTAACTCGCATTGTGCTCGACCTTGCGTCGAAGCAGGACTATGAACTTACGCCCCAGGGCAACAAGGTCATGGTGACGGTGCTGGACAGTGCAATGGCTCAGGCGGAGGCCCCGGCTTCAGGCGCCGCGCCGCAGCAGTCGCCAGCCAGCGTTCCGGCCGCGCGGCTGGTACGGGCCAACGCGGTGGAGACAACGCCTGCGGTATCCATGATCAAGCCAGCCGCAGCGAAAGAGATGCCTGCGGAAACAGTGCCGGTAACCCGTCCCGTGCCGCAACCAGAAGTTCCGCGTGAAAAGGCGGAAGCCGCTGCCAAGGTCATGCAGACCATTACCGAGCCAGCCCCCCTGGTCATTCCTCAGATGAGTGCAGTCCCGGCGGAAGCACCGGTCGCCCCGCAGTTGATGGCGCAGGCCACGCCACCTCCGCAGGCACCGGCGGCACAAACTCCGGCGCAGCAAGCACCACAGCAGACCCCGGGGCAGTACACCGGAGAACCCATTTCCGTAAACCTGAAAGATGTGGATTTGCAGGATTTCTTCCGTCTCGTCCATGAGATCAGTGGTCTGAATATTGTGCTCGATCCTGCAGTGAAGGGCACGCTCACGCTGGTGCTGGATGATGTGCCGTGGGACCAGGCACTGGACATCGTATTGCAGAACAATGGCCTTGACCGGCGTCTTGAAGGAAATGTGCTCCGCATAGCGACACGGGAGACCTTCATCCGCGAAGCAGAGACACGGCGCGCCCAGGCGGAAGCCCAGGCGCTTGCCGTTGATCCGGCACAGTACACGCACTACCTCAGTTATGCACATGCAGCGGACCTGGTGCCGGTAGTTCGCCGCTTTCTCTCTCAGCGCGGCGAGGTTCTGGCGGATCCCAGGACCAACGCCCTGCTGATTAAGGACATTCCTGCCTCTATCCCGCAAGTGCAGAAGCTGCTCGCCCAACTCGACCGCAAGACGCAGGAAGTGGAGATTGAAGCGCGAGTGGTAGCAGCTACGCGGAATTTTGCACGCGATATTGGAACGCAGCTTGGTTTTGGCTGGGGCAACAGCACGACAGCCATAGGTGGTGGCGCGAGGGCAGGTACAAGCCCGCTCTCTCAAACCTATGTGGGGCCACCGCCGTACATCACCACCCCAGGCTTCCAGCTGCCTTCTGCGGGTCAGCCGATTCAGCCGCAGGCGCTGCCGATTCCGTTGTTCTCGAACCTTGGAGTTCTGGAGCCAACCAGCGCCATCTCGCTGATCACCAGCGCTTCTGGCTACCGTGTGGATGCGATTCTGACTATGGCCGAGCGGAGAGGATTGCTGAAGATTCTTTCCCGTCCGCGCGTGGTCACGCAGAACAACATTGGGGCCACGGTAAAACAGGGCGTGCGCGTACCGGTGGTAACGGCCGCTCAGTTGGGCGGACCTCCCACGGTGACTTATGTGGAAGCGGCGCTGCGGTTGCAGGTAACCCCGCAGGTCACGGCGGAAAATACCATCTTCCTGAACGTAGACGTGGAGAACACCACGCCCGACTTCAGCCGCCAGGTCCAGGGCAACCCCACGCTGATTTCGCAGCAGGCAACCACGTCGGTGCTGGTGCAGGATGGTGGCACCGTGGTGATTGGCGGCGTGATCCAGACGCAAAACTCCGTGAACGTGCAGCAGATCCCGCTGCTCGGAGACATTCCCATGCTGGGGAACCTGTTCAAGCGGCGTTCGGTGGAAACCACGACCCAGGAGCTGATCTTCTTTATTACACCCAGGATTGTGCAGACCTAACGTCAGTGCAATGTTGTAAACGGATCGGGCCGCGCAACCTCGCGGCCCGCGCTTTTTTTGCACGAAATATCGCTAAACCCAAACCCGTGCTTCTGAAACAGCACATCTGTCGATCTGCCACACCGCGCTGAACGATTAGCCAAACTTTTGCTCAGCGTGGTTGAGTCGAAAGATGATTTCGATTCGCATGTCCTACACTGGAAGCATGAACTATACCCGCCGGCAGCGTCTCCTTGAGCAGGAACTGAAGAGCAAGCGGCTGGAGTCCCTGCTGGTAACTCATCCGCCGAATGTTCGGTATCTCTCAGGCTTCACCGGAAGTTCCGCGGCACTGCTGGTATTCGGGGGTACCCGCAAGCCTGTGCTGTTCACCGATGGTCGCTACCGGGAACAGGCTCGGCAGGAGGTCCAGCGCGCACGCGTAGTGGTAGGCAAGCGCGCAGCACTGGCGGAGGCTGCTGCCTACGCGAAGCGTCGGAAACTGAGTACTTTGGGACTGGAAGCAGACCATTGCACCATGGTGGAGCATGCGCTGCTGCGCAATCTCGCAAAGGGCGTCCGTTTTCGTGCCGTCAACGGAATGGTAGAGCGCGCCCGTATGATCAAGGACGAAGATGAGCTGAAACTTCTAGAAGCGGCGGTTCAGATGGGGGCTAGCCTGCTCAAGGTGGCGATCCAGGCCATTCGCCCGGGAGTGCGCGAGGTTGAAGTGGCGGCGGAACTCGAGTATGCAGCGCGAAAAGCGGGAGCTTCCGGGATGTCGTTTGACACCATCGTCGCTTCGGGTGTTCGGTCCGCATTGCCGCACGGCCAGGCCTCGGAGGCGCGGATTCCGGCTAAAGGATTCGTGGTGCTGGACTTCGGTGTTATACTCGACGGTTATTGTTCGGACATGACCCGCACCGTACATGTGAGTTCATGCTCGAAAGCCGGACGCCAGATGTATGAAGCTGTACGGCACGCTCAGGAAGCTGCGGTCCATTACGTACGGGACGGGGTTCCTTGTGGGGAAGTGGATGCTGCGGCGCGGGGTGTCCTGAAGGTGGAAGGCCTGGACCGGTATTTTACGCATTCCACGGGGCACGGCGTGGGCCTGGAGATCCACGAGCCGCCACGCCTGGGCAAAGGCCAGCCAGAGCCGCTACGCTCGGGAATGGTGGTGACGGTGGAGCCGGGCGTGTATATTCCGGGAACGGGTGGCGTCCGAATCGAGGATATGGTGGTGGTCACCAACTCGGGGTCCAGAATTCTTACACCTGTCTCCCGAGAACTGATCGAGATATAGCCGGCACGGCGCCGCCGCATACGACTCAGGCGCACGGGTGCTTCTCCCCGCAAAACAGGCATGAATCAAAAAGAGCTGAAGGAACTGATCGAGTACCT
>JBFXAV010000144.1:0-6661 GCA_050183935.1 Candidatus Korobacteraceae bacterium
CGGGCGGAAGACTCGGCAGTATAGAAATCGAAAAGGAATGGGATGCGGTTCTGCTGGTGCTGTTAGACGAGAAGTTTGATGCAACCGAGATTTACGAGGCGGAGCGCAAGGCGGTCATTGCGGCCCTTACCGCGCCGGGATCGAAATCACGCAATGAGCGCGGGTCTCTGGGCATTCCGAAATTCAAAGCAATTGGCATTCTGCGATGGAGAAAGACGCAATGAGCGAGATTCTGTCGGATAACATACGGTTCCCGCGAAGGCACTTCCGATTACTGGAGAACTCGCGTGAGTAGCGATAACGAGCAGGTGTTCTGGGGCATTCACTGTGAGGCTTTTGGCGATCCGCTCTTCCTGCAGAAGAATTACATCGGGATCGGCTGGCCTCAGGTGGGCGACCTCCGCAACATCACCCCGAATCGGGACGGGTTCAAGAAGAAGATTAGCGACATCTATCCGCAGTATGTACGCGGCCAGATCGTAAATTCAGCGAGTCAGCTATATCGCTTCGTTCACGAAATGAAGACTGGCGATCTGGCAATTTATCGCTCGAAGGTTGGTCGCCAAATCCATATTGGCAAAATAAACGGAGAATACGAATACCGGCCTGATCTGGACAAGGAGTACGTCAATGTCCGGTCCGTCAAGTGGATCGGCGTCTATCCCCTGACGCAGTTCTCACAAGGTGCCCTGTACGAGCTTGGCTCTGCGCTGACGCTGTTTCAGGTCAAAAATTATGCGGATGAATACCGGGCCGCGATGTCGGGCGAGAGCAAGCCCATTCCCGCCCCGGAGGATGCGTCTGCCGAAGATGAAACCGTTGCGTTCGTAGCGGGAGACATTGAACAGAATACCCGCGATTTCATCTTCAAGCAGTTAGCGCAGCACTTGAAGGGTTACGGCTTCCAATCTTTCGTCGCGCACCTGCTCACAACGATGGGTTACCGCACGGTTGAATCCCCGGAGGGAACCGATGGTGGTGTGGACATCATCGCCCATAAAGACGAACTGAAGTTGGAGCCACCAATCATTAAGGTGCAGGTGAAGAGCACGGAAGGCTCAATTGGCGGACCGGAGGTAAAACAGCTTTCCGGGAATCTGGGTCAAGGTGAGGTCGGCTTGCTTGTCACACTTGGGAACTATTCCCGGCAGGCAATTGATTTCGCTAAGAACCGCCCCAACCTGCGGCTCATTGACGGCGATGAACTGATTCAATTCATTCTCACACATTACGAGCAGCTTGACCCGAAATACAAACGCTTGCTGCCGCTCAAGAAGGTATACGTGCCCGAGCCGGTTGGTGAGGAATCAGTAGCCACTCAGAAGTCGCAGACTGCAAAGGCTTGATAAGGATGGTAAATGGCAGACGAACACTTTGAGCTTCAGTTTGCACTCGCTACGATACGCGAACTTGAGTTTCGCTATACCGATAGCGCCGAAGAGGAGGCCATGGCTGCCGGGACAGAGATTGCTTGCGCGGAATACAGCCGCGAAAATCTCACCCGCATTTATCAATGGAAGAATGGGAACTGGAACATCTCTCGCCTAGACCGAAACTCCGATGCAGAAATCGCGGATGCGCTACGGCTTGCACTTGGCGCTCGGACGGAAAGGGCGGCAATTGCCGTGCTCACCGGCTTGTTCGGAATCGAAGTACCAATTGCATCCGCCATTCTGACTGCGATTGATTCGAACAGATACACGATTCTTGATTTCCGTGCATTAGAAGCTCTTGGGAACGGGACGAAGTCGCCCTATACGATTGATTTCTATCTCAAATATTTGCGGGCTTGCAAAGAGTTAGCACAGCAGGCTGGCGTCGAACTGCGGACTCTGGACCGGGCAATGTGGCAGTGGTCATACGAGCGCAGCCAGCTAAAGGCATGTGCAGGCGGGGCATAGGGCAATGAGGCGAGCAACAGCTAACGGAGGGAATGGGAACGGCAAGAAGCTGTTGACGCAGCAGTCCGTCAACTCAGCCGTAAAAACGATCTGCGACATCATGCGGCGCTCGAATTGTGCCGGGGCCTTGCAGTATGTCCCGGAGCTTACTTGGATTCTGTTCCTGCGAATCCTTGATGAGCGGGAGGCGCGCGAATCACAAGAGGCTGAGGCGGTAGGCGCAGAATTTGCAGCATCCGTGAGCGCACCCTATCGCTGGCGGGATTGGGCGGCTCCAGACGGCGCAAAACGTGAGGAGCTGCAAGGCAAGGGCGCACTAGGATCGTTCTTCGCATTCGTGAACGGTGAACTACTGCCGTATTTGAAGAGGTTGGGAGAGCAGCCGAACGCCACGCCCCGGCAGAAGGTCATCAGCCAAATCATGTCAGGGGTGGAGCGCACCCGGATTGATACGGAGCGCAACTTCCTAGATGTCCTCGACAAAGTAAACGACATCAGTGCCGAAACGGTTGACCCGACGCACGTCTTCACTCTCTCGCAAGTATACGAAGGCTTGCTGCTGAAGATGGGGGAGAAGGGCAACGATGGCGGGCAGTTCTTCACTCCGCGTGAGGTGATCCGGGTAATGGTGCGTGCCATTGATCCTAAGATCGGCGAGACGGTTTACGATCCCGGATGTGGAACCGGAGGCTTCTTGGCACAAGCTTTCGAGCACATGGCAGGACCGAACAACGAAAACATTACTTCACCTGAGCAATTGGAAACCCTGAAGCATCGGACCTTCTATGGACGCGAGAAGGACAATGCGATTTATCCAATCGGCCTAGCCAACCTGATCTTGCACGGAATTGATGTGCCGAACATTTGGCACGGCAATGCCCTCACTGGCGCTGAAACCTATGGCGGACTATTTACCGAAGCTCCGAGTTTGTTCGATCTAGTGCTGATGAATCCGCCATTCGGCGGCAAAGAAGGCAAGGAAGCTCAGGCCCGATTCGCTTACAAGACGGGCGCTACTCAGGTGCTCTTTTTGCAGCATGTGATTGCCAGTCTCCGCAACGGCGGACGGTGCGGAATGGTGATTGACGAAGGCGTGCTCTTCCGCACGAACGAAACCGCTTTTGTGCAGACGAAACGCAAGCTCTTGGATGACTGCGACCTATGGTGCATCGTGAGCCTGCCCGCTGGAACTTTCATCAATGCGGGCGCTGGCGTGAAAGCGAATCTGCTGTTCTTCACTAAGGGTAGACCCACTGAACGAATCTGGTATTTCGATCTATCGGATGTGAAGGTCGGCAAGAAGTCGCCGTTGACGCGCAAGCATTTTGAAGACAACGGCTTTTTTGATCTGCTCCCTTCGCGTGCTGACAGCCCTCGCAGTTGGACCGTAACACTGGAAGAGATCAAGGCTCGTAATTACGATTTAAAAGCCGTCAATCCGAACCGAAAGTCGCAGGAAGACACCCGGACGCCCGAACAACTGCTCGAAATTATTGAAGCAAAGGGGAAGGAAGTCTTCGAGGCCGTGGCTGCGCTGAAAACAACATTGAACCGCTAGATCAAATGTGTTTCACACCCTTTCTCAAAAGATAGTTCGTTTTTAAAACATGCCCTCACGAAGACAATCAGTATGGGTTTTTGGCTATGGCTCGTTGCTCTGGAACACTGGCGATGTTAAGCCTGTGGAACGTCGAATAGGCGTGCTTGAAGGATGGCATCGTGAGTGGAACTGGCTTTCAAAGCGCCGAAAGGGAGCGCCCACATGTAGTCTGGAGAAAGGCGGACGTGTAAAAGGTATTTTTCTGAAACTCAACTCCACCAGCGCCGACGCGGACCTCGAGAAGTTCCGACAACGAGAGAGGCGCATCACAGAGCAGGTCGCGAAGGAGCTGCCTGACAAGGGGAGTAAAACACACTTCTGGACTATGGGCAGCAACTTGCCGTCCGAGTTTCAGCAACTCGACCAAGTCCACCTCGCGGAAACGCTGGCCCGGAGAGCAGAATCACTTGCGGTGCCAGGACCCGATGGTGTTCTCGCTCGCGACTACATCTTGAAAGTTCATGAATTTGACCCTGAAGACACTTTCACGGCTGCAATTGCACGGCACTTGTCGCTTGGTCAGGACGCAGCGAGCAAGGATACCGTTTCGTCTGCGGAGTCAGCCAGCAGTCCTTCTACCGAGGAAGTTTTCAGTAAAGTCACTGCGTTTTTACGTGAACGAGGAACACGAAGAAGCGACCGCATTTATCAATGGGCCACAAGTCGACTTGACCAACTTAAGGATTTCCACATCGAGCAGGATTGGAAACGGCTTGAAGAACTTGGCGTTGCACGCGAAGTTCTTGCAGCGGCAGGAATGCTCATCAACATCGCTCCTATTTTCGATTTCATGTTCAAGACGTTCTTCGGAGATAAACGACAGCGGCAGGCACGGTCACGGGCTTTACTCACGCCTATACCGGCGTTGAAGGAACTTGACCAACTGTGGGCTTCGTTCGGGGTTGACTCCGAGAGTTTTGCAAGTGCAACTAAGCAGCTCTCTCCCCGGTCCATCATCTCCGGCCTGGAGCACTATTCGGAATTGATGGTTTTCGGTGAAAACATTTTCGAAATCCTCGATGCTAACTCGGCTCTGGAAGTCGCTAGATACACGCTTGCGGGTTTGGCTAAACGAGTTACAGGCTCTTTCCATGATCGTGAAGTGTCTGCGTTAACTGGAGCATCACTACAAAAAGCGGACTATGATGAGACGGCGCATCGGGTGTGGCGAATTCGTAATTATTCGCGACTTGATGCGAGCGGAGCTGCATACATTCCAACCGCACTGCACGCCTTGAATGTAGTTTTGAACTCCCCTCGATAGTGAAACCAGCGTACGGTTTTTGTAGCCGTTTGCTCCGAGCGTACGTAGCGCATCAGCCTCGCCTTGCGTTCAGTGTTCTGTTGCTCTTAAGACATCGCCCGTAATCTGCCGCTCGTGACGCGAAAATCACTTGCGGGCAAGCGGGGTGCGGTCCGAAACAAATCCGGGCTACCGGTTCGCCAGTCCGGTCCGGACCTGGGAGTAGGACCAGGAACCCCAAACACGTCGGGTCGAAACCCCGAGGCTTGCCCTCCAACTTTAGGGGCGGGCTCCCAGCCCGCCCCCATCTCCCAGGATAAAAGTGGCCGGGAGTCCGAGGGCAGCGCCCTCGGGGGGTACGAGGGGGCGGAAGCCCCCTCGCTGCGCGAAGCGCAGAGTTTTTCTTTTCTTGACCCAATACAGATTAATTGTGACAAAACCCGATCAACTGCACCTGATCGCGATCCGCTCTTGCGGCGATTTGAGGACCTTGGGGCAGACGACAGAGCTTACCTTGCGGCGCGGCTTCAAGGCTGTTGCAGCAGCAAGAATCAATTTGGGCGAGGCCGTCATTGTGGCTGCTTTTCACTTCGTGGAACTGATCCGAAAGCGCCTGGACGTAGGAGAGTCCTCCGGGTTAACTGCAAGTGTTGGGATTGTGCATACTGCGGCCCTAGACGAGCAAAACGTTACAAAAGGGCCATAAGACTTGCTGCGGAAAAGCTCGGATTGTGCCGATTGCTGACGTTAACTCTCGATCCGTCAAAAATCGGGCATATGCCTCCGGTGCGATATCTCAACCGCATCTGGGCCGAACTGCGAGTTTATCTACGACGCCATTTCGGAGTGGCTCCCCAGTACATCCGAATTCTCGAGTTTCAAAAAAACGGCAACCCCCATCTGCACATTCTTATCGAGCATTACGTTCCGCAGGCATGGCTGAAGCAAGCCTGGTGCGCGCTGGGCGGCGGGTGGGCTGTCGATATCCGTCGTGTCGATATTCGCCGGGTTTCTCGCTACTTGTCCAAATATCTGACGAAAGAGTTGCTGATGTCAGCTCCAAAGCGTTCCCGCAGGGTCACCACTTCTAGAGGAATCCATCTTTTCGAAAAGTCGCAGGTGAAGCCAGAGAGATGGGAATTTCTGAAAACGCCGATTTGGGTTCTGGTCGAAATATTCAGAAAACAGGTGATCGAGGTGGGCTTCGACGAGGAAGGCGTATTGAGTGAGTTTTCAATGACAGCGTAACGGCACGTAAAACACAACGTTACGTAACGGGGGAAGCATGGACGGAATTAATTGCATTCTATGTGGCGAAAATCTGAATAGGCGTACCGACAAAAATGGCAAACCGTATTTCGTGTGTGATCCCTGCGGGACACAGTTTTTCGTGCGTAAGCCACAAGGGATTCGAAATTTAAATCGGGTTTTAGGAGAGGCTCCTGGGCACAGTTTGGCCAAAATTTCAGTACAGGAGATTCGAAGTCTAAAGCGCGAGTTGAAGCACCTGGAGGAACACTTGGATATGGACTCGCCTGAAGACCTCGAATGGATTGACGCCCTGGCTGACCGTATGGGCCGATTTCTGGATCGAGTAGAGCTTGCAATTCAAGAAACTCACAGAATCGTGAGAGGGAAAACGCGATGACCAGCTACGCAACCAGTTTGAGCATAACCGCAGAAGTTGAATTCATTAACAGTGAAGAATTGGCAAAGCGTTGGAACGTTCCCGAAACGTGGATTCGGGAACGTGTCCGCTCACGAGCACTCGATCCGTTGCCGCACGTGAGATTCGGAAAATATGTGCGCTTTCGGTGGGGCCGCCCCGAGCTGATGGCGGGGGCCGAGAGGCGGATAGTAGCTGCGATCAACAGAACGGGGGAGCGGGCGTCACGTAAGGAGAAAGATGACCGCCCG
>JBFXAV010000145.1:0-6631 GCA_050183935.1 Candidatus Korobacteraceae bacterium
GTGGATTACGGCGCCGGAAACCTCACCTCGGTTCGCAAGGCATTCGAGCATCTGGGAGCAGAAATCGAAGTCACGGCTGATCCTGCTGCTCTGGCGCGTGCGGAGAAAGTTGTCCTTCCCGGCGTGGGGCACTTCAGTTCAACCGAAGCCATGACGCGCAACGGAATGCGACATGCTATTCAGCAATCCATCGAGCAGGGCAAGCCGTTTCTGGGAATCTGCGTCGGCCTGCAGTGGCTTTATCAGGGAAGTGAAGAGGCACCCGATGTTCCCGGGCTCGGCCTGATCCAGGGTTTATGCGCAACGTTCCCTGCCAGCGTAAAGTCGCCGCACGTGGGATGGAACAGCATTGAAGTAAAGCCGGAGTCGCGCCTGCTGCGCGGCGTGCCGTCGGGAGCGTTCGTGTACTACACACACTCGTATCTCGGACCCGTTACGCCCGAGACCGTTGCCTGCACCCATTACGGAGTGTCCTTCGCCGGAGCCGCCGAGCGCGGCCACCTCTTTGGAGTGCAGTTTCATCCGGAAAAGTCGGGTGATACGGGCCTGGCGATCCTCAAGAATTTTTGCGAGCTGTGACGTGCTGACCAAACGAATCATTGCTTGCCTGGATGTCGATGGAGGACGCGTAGTCAAGGGCGTGAAGTTTCTCGGCCTGCGCGATGCCGGCGACCCAGCCGAACTCGCCGCTGCTCACGCACGCGCGGGCGCGGATGAAGTGGTGCTGCTCGACATTACTGCCACCAGCGACCAGCGCAACATGCGGATTGACGTGGTTCGCCGCACCGCGCGCGAGCTGTTTGTCCCGTTCACCGTTGGAGGCGGCATTCGCACGTTGGAAGACGCCGCCGCGGTCTTCGATGCCGGAGCCGACAAGGTGACGGTGAACTCCGCTGCGGTGAAGAACCCGGCGCTGATCGGAGAGATCGCAGCCCGCTTCGGCTCTCAGGCGGTGATTGTTGCCATCGATTCCAAGCGCCGTGGAGATCATTTTGAAGTGTTCGTCGCCGGAGGCCGCACGCCTACGGGTCGCGACACTGTGGCGTGGGCTCGCGAGGCGCAGGAGCGCGGCGGCGGCGAGATTCTACTGACCTCGATGGATCGTGATGGCACCCGTGTGGGTTTTGACTGTGAAGTGACGGCGGCAGTAGCGCAGGCGGTGTCCATCCCCGTGATTGCCTCCGGGGGGGCAGGCTCGGCGCAGCACTTTGCGGAAGTGTTCGACGCGGGGCGCGCTGATGCTGCGCTGGCCGCGTCCATCTTTCACTTTGGAATTGAGAACGTCGTCGCGCTCAAGCAGCAGCTTGCCCAGGCCGGCGTCCCGGTGAGGCTGCCATGCTGATTCCTGCAGTTGACCTGATGGGCGGCAAAATCGTCCAACTGATCCAGGGAGAAAAAAAGGCTTTGGAGTATGACGACTTCGAGCCTTGGATCCAGCGTTTCTCCAAGTATCCCGTGGTGCAGATCATCGATCTCGACGCTGCCAAGCGCGTGGGCAGCAACCGCGAGCAGGTGCGAATGCTGCTCGGACGGCTTCCGTGCCAGGTTGGCGGAGGCGTGCGTGATGCAGTCACCGCTCGGCAACTGCTCGAAGATGGAGCCATGCGCGTCATCATCGGGTCGTCACTTTTAAGCAACGGTTCGATCAACGTAGATTTCGCTAAGAGTCTTGCAGACGAGCTGGGCAGCGAGCGTCTGGTGTTCGCCATCGATTCCCGCGGAGGCAAAGTCGCCGTCAAAGGGTGGCAGGAGCGCACGGCCATCTCGCCGTACGACATGATCCGCCTGCTGGAGTCGTACTGCGCAGCGTTCCTGTACACGCACATCGATACCGAGGGCACGATGTCGGGCCTGCCAATGGATGTAGCTCAGAGCCTCCGCGAAGCTACCGAGCGTAAGCTGATTCTGGCAGGAGGAATCAAAACCTCCGAGGAAATCGACGCGCTGGACAAGATGGGCATTGATGCAGTCGCAGGTATGGCGGTGTACACGGGAAAGATTCCGGCATGAGGGTACCCTCCCCCGGTATTTCCGTTTAAATCTTCCGCGACAATAAGTTAGCTTTTCAAGGCTCCGCAAAATATTTGAAATAAAATAGCTTAGGTCAAGATATTGAGTTTAAAGCAGTTGCCATTGGAGCGGATTTAGGGGCCCCTTTCTTCCAGTGTACCCGCTGGTGTGGGGTGATTGTGACAGACCGTGGGAAGATTTTCTGCGAGCCGAGTCAGAGAGTTACGGGGAAGTGGCGGCGTGAGGGGGATTGACAAGGTGCGCTTATCCCAGACAAGCTTGCTCGTCTGGGATTCTAATCTCCGGAGGAATGCCACAGTAGCCCTACCGTCCAAACCTTCCATACCCCGGCACGTTCATCCGCACTTTGTACAAGCTCGTTCTTGCGGTGAAATACAACGTGCGGCCATCATCGTCGCCCCAGCCCACGTTGGCGGGCTGTTCCGGAAGGGTGATGGTGCCCAGGTGCTTACCGCTGGCGGAGATGATCCAGACGCCGCCCGGCCCGGTGACATAACGGTTTCCCTGCACGTCAACTTTTAATCCGTCGATGCCGCCACGCTGCGCGCCGCTGGAGCTCATATCGAAGAACGCTGTTCCTGCGCCGGTGCTGCCATCGGCGTTCACCGGGTAGCGCATCAGCACCCGGCCAACTCCCACGTATAGAGACTTCTCGTCAGGAGAAAGCGCGATGCCATTGGGATTGGTCTGGTCGGTGGCCACGGTGCTGAGTTTCCCATTGCGCAGTGCGTAAACCCCCATGTAGTCGAGTTCTTTCGGCGGGTCTCCCTGAACGCGACGAAGGCCATACGCCGGATCGGTGAAGTACAGCGTTCCGTCCTTGCGGTACACCAAGTCATTAGGACTGTTGAGGCGCTTGCCTTCAAAGCGGTCGGCCAGGACGGTTTCGCTGCCGTTGGCGTCCAGGCGGACGACACGGCGATTGCCGTGCTGGCACATGGTCAGGCGCCCCTGGGGATCGAGCGTCAGGCCATTGGTTCCCGGCTCGACATAGTTGGCGATGTCGTCGCCTGCGTATCCGCTTTTGTCACGGAAAACTTCCAGCGAGTTCTTCGATGGATCGTATTTGTAGATGCGGTTGCCGCGCGTGTCGCTAAAGAGCAGGTGCTTGCCGCTGGGAATCCAGATGGGACCTTCAATGAAAATGAAGTCCCTAGCCACGCGATAGGCAACGGCATCTGGCGGAACCAGCTTGTCGAGCGCGGGGTCCTGGCGGTCAATTTTGAGCTCAACCTTTTCCGGCGTTCCTGCGGCAGGCGTTTTGGCTGGCATGGTTTGCGCCACTGACATGCTTAGGGTTAGTAGGATGGCGAAAACGGCAAAGATGGCTCTGTTGAAAGTCATAGGTTTCTCGACCGCAGCGGCTGTAGCCGTTTTTGGCCCTTGCAATGTACCGCAGGCATAAATGCCTGCGCCACCGTTTTTCGCCAGCGGCGCTTCTGTCCAGTGCGGCATTTATGATTCCAAAATGAAAGAAAAGGTCACAGTCTATGAAAAGCCTACCTGCACCAAGTGCCGGGAGGTCCGCAAGGTCTTGTCTGCCAAGGGAGTGGACTTTGAGCCGATCAACTATTTCGATCAGCCGCTGAGCGCAAGTAAGCTCAAGGAGCTTCTGCGCCAAGCAGGTATGGGTCCTCGCGATGCGTTGCGCAAAAACGAAGACGCGTACAAGAAGTACGTGGCTGGTAAGGAACTGAGCGATGATCAACTGATACGGCTCATGGCCGAGCATCCGGATCTGCTGCAACGTCCCATTGTGGTTCGCGGGAAAAAGGCGGTGTTGGCGCGTCCCACGGAAAAGCTGTCCGATCTGGGATTGTAAGGGCACCGCAGACGGCCCGAGTCCGATACAATAGATTAAGGACAGCTTCGCTCCCTTCGTTTTGCTTCTTCCTTGCACTCCAGGTAAGCGGCAGCAAGGCGCGACTCCGCGCGGCGGCGCAACCCCGCAAGCAGAGTTCGCCACCAACCAGCAGCAACCAAGGACGCCCATCAGCTTGAGCATCGCTATTCGCAACATCGCTATTATTGCCCACGTCGATCACGGCAAAACGACACTGGTGGACGCCATGCTTCGCCAGAGTGGAACCTTCCGCGCCAACCAGGAGATGGTGGACCGCGTGATGGACTCCAATGAACTGGAGCGTGAGCGCGGAATCACCATTCTGGCCAAAAACACGGCTGTGCTTTACCACGACATCAAGATCAACATTGTAGATACGCCCGGCCACAGCGACTTCGGCGGCGAGGTAGAGCGCGCCCTCAAGATCGTGGATGGCGTGATGTTGCTGGTGGATGCCAGTGAAGGGCCGCTTCCGCAGACACGCTACGTGCTGAGCAAGGCATTGGAAGCCAAGCTGCCGCCCATCCTGGTGATTAACAAAATCGACCGTGCCGATGCGCGTCCGCAGGAAGTGTTGAACGAGGTCTATGACCTGTTCATCGACCTTGATGCCGCCGAAGACCAGCTGAATTTTCCGGTGCTTTACACCAACGCGAAGCTGGGAACGGCCTCCACGGACATCAATGTTCCGGGGCAGAACCTGCAGCCATTGTTCGATTCCATTCTGAAGACGATTCCCGCTCCCGCCGGGGACGCTGCTGGAGCGCTGCAAGTGCTGGTGGCCAACCTTGACTACAGCGACTACCTGGGAAGGCTGGCGATTGCGCGCGTTTTTAACGGGACTTTGCGCACCGGCGAAGATGTGGGCATTGCCAAGCTGGATGGATCGCTGCAGAAGGTGAAGATCACGAAGCTGTTTTCGTTCAGCGGGTTGAAGCGCGTGGATACGGAGCAGACCGAACTCGGCGACATTGTGGCAGTGGCGGGTGTAAGCGGCATCACCATTGGCGAAACCATCACGAGCGCCGAGAACCCGGCGCCGTGCCCCAAAATCGTGATCGACGAGCCGACGATCGCCATGCAGTTCTCGGTGAACTCGTCGCCGTTTTCGGGAAGAGAAGGGCAGTACGTCACGTCCAGAAACCTGCGGGACCGGCTGGACAAGGAACTGCTGACCAACGTTTCCATTCGCGTCGAGCACACCGACAACACGGATACGTTCCGCGTAATGGGTCGCGGCGAACTGCAACTCGCAATCCTGATCGAGATGATGCGGCGCGAAGGGTATGAGCTCATGGTGGGCAAGCCAGAGATTGTCACCCGGCGCATCGACAGCAAAGTCATGGAGCCAGTGGAACTGCTCACAGTGGATATTCCCGAAGACTTCGTAGGAGTGGTTATCGAAAAGCTCGGCATGCGCAAGGCGGAGATGCAGAAGATGCACAACCACGGCTATGGCCGGGTGCGCCTGGAGTTTCGCGTTTCCAGCCGCGGTTTAATCGGACTGCGCAGCGAGTTGCTCACGGACACGCGGGGAACCATCGTGATGAATTCGCTGTTCGATGGGTACACCGAGTGGCAGGGGGAGATTCCGCATCGTCCCACGGGAGTGCTGGTGGCGGACCGGGCGGGAGCCACGACAGCCTATGCTCTTTACAGCCTGCAGGAGCGTGGCGAGCTGTTCGTGGGACCTGGAGTGGATGTGTACGAGGGTATGATTGTCGGAGAAAATTCCCGCGACAATGATCTCGACGTCAACGCAGTGCGCGAAAAGAAGCTGACCAATATGCGGGCCTCCACTGCCGATGATGCTATCCGTTTAGTGCCATTCCGCACCTTGAACCTGGAGCAGGCGATTGAGTTCATCGCCGATGACGAGTTCGTTGAGGTGACGCCAAAGTCGCTGCGGCTGCGCAAAAAAATCCTGCAGGCGAACCGGCGGCCTCGTAAAAACGCTGTGCCGGCGGGAGTGTCCGCAAAGGAATGAGAAATTTGTCCTGTGCTTGAAAGCTCTCTTTGGACGGTCAATGGCCCTGGAGCCATCCAGTGGACCTGGCGGGATCGGTTTATTCCGTGATGGTGCAGTAGGTTGTAGCTTTGGCACAACGTGCTAACCCGGATGGCTAGCCTTTCTGGGGACTTGAGAGACTCTTCTTCCTGCCCAATAATGTCAACCTTCCCCAGAAAACGAGGTTGATTCTTACATGCAAGTCAGACTGAACGTGGTGTTCCGCTTGTTGATCCTGTCGGCTGTTGTTTCGTTCACTGGTTTTCTTGCAAAGGCCGATACCATTCTCGGAAAGCCGGTTACTGCCATCGGTTCTTCCACCCAGGCTGTTCCGAACTGCCCAACGCTGGAAGGAGATGTTTGCTATAACTCTTCGACCGGTAGCATCGGCTTTTATATTCCTCTCAAGTCGAGTACGAGTGGGGTATACGGCGTAACGGATGTTGGAAGTGGAAAGACCGCAGGAACCTTCTCGGATTCAGGAGATGGGACCAGCAACGCGCTGACCATGTACCTTCTTTTTAGTCCCGTTAATCTGCCGGTAGGGACTGCGTCCTTGAAGTTTGAGTTCACCGATCTTGATTTGAGTGGCGTGAACGATCCTTACGGGTTCTTTGAGACTATCCGGTTCTATTCCCAGAGCGGAACCGCCCTTACGCCGACGATCACGCAAAATAACCAGAGCGGTACTTCTCCGCTGGCGTTCTCGGTGAGCGGAAACAGCGATAAGCAGACAATCCTGTTCCCCG
>JBFXAV010000146.1:0-6601 GCA_050183935.1 Candidatus Korobacteraceae bacterium
GTTCAACACGAGAGGTGACGTCTTGGCATTCGAGGACCGTGAGCCCTGCTGCTTCCATCTGGAGCGAGTAGTCGTCCGCAGGCTGGAGCATGGGACACAGAAACGCCCGCGCCACCTCCCGCACTCGCTCATCTTGCATGGAGCCAGTCCAGGCAGCGACCAAAAGCTTGCCTCCCGGCAAAAGCGACTTGGCGATTCTTCGGAAGTAGGCGGGCTTGTCATGAAAATGTTCGGAGGATTCCATGGTCCACACCAGGTCATAGCACTCCCGTCCAAAGTCGAAGGAGTCGGCGTCTCCAACGGTGAATTGCACGGTTTGCTCTACACCGCAGGCCGCTGCCTTTTGCTCCGCCAGACGGGCCTGACGGGGACTCAACGTAAGGCCCAGCACGCTACACCCGTATTGCTGCGCCAGAAAAATAGCCGTGCCCCCGTGCCCACAGCCAACGTCAAGCACGTGGCCGCCCGGGCGACCTCCAACCAGTCCGGCGCAATGTTCCAATAATTTGAGCTGTGCTTGCTCGGGAGTCTCGTCGCCGCGCGCAAACAGTCCGTGATGCAGGTGGTCGCCCCAGAATGCGCGGTAGATCAACGCGAGTGAATCATAGTGTTCGCGGATCTGGAATACGGCGGCCATGAGGGTGAGGATTGTAGCCGGAAGTCTTGGCTAGTCTTTAAGGAAAATAGCTTCACACGAAGGACACCAGGGTTGCACGAAGTCCTCCGCTTCTTCTGGGTCGATTCGCAGACCTAAAGTTCTGCGCCACCGGGACTTCAGCATTGCCGCGAGGTGCTACTCAAAACGCGTCGGCGAGAAGGTGCCGAGGTCCAGGCTCGGTTGCTCTCCGCGGATCAGTTGAGCCATCGATGTCGCCGTCGCCGGGGCCAGCAGGATGCCATTGCGGTAGTGGCCGCAGGCCACAAAGTATCCCTCAAATGCACCGCGTCCCAGGATCGGCAACTCGTCGGGTGTACCGGGACGCAGGCCCGCCCATGTTTCCAGGATTCTTGCCTCACCGAGCTCCGGCATGAGAATTGCCGCTGCCTGACGGAGACGCTGCATGGTATCGGCGTCCACACGCTTGTCGAAGCCTTTTTCTTCCACGGTAGCGCCCACGATCACGCGGCCGTCGCTGCGCGGTACCAGATACACCTCGGGAGAGCGCACCACATGGCGCAGCAGCCCTCGCCGGGCCACCAGGGCCAGCATCTGCCCCTTCACGGGACGCGCGGGGAAACCCTGCGGGACAAGCTCACTAGCCCAGGCTCCCGCACAGTTCACTACCACCGGCGCGGAGAAGTGTGTGCGCCCGGTACGAACGCCGGTGACGCGATCGCCGTCGAGCAGCAGCTCGGTCACTGCGTCTCCGAAAGCCACTTCAATGCCACGGTGCTTCGCTGCCTTGAGCACAGCCGCTATGAGCATGCGCGGATCGAGGGTACGCTCGGGAAGGAACCATGCCGGAGAACGCCCGCTCAACCCTGGCTCAAGCCGGGCAACATCTTCAGGCGTGAGCTTTTTCGCAGGGGGGCAGACACTGGCAGCGTCCTCGCCGAGCAGGATGGTTCCCTCGGCGCGCAGGTCAACGTTCAAGCCTGACTCGTCTTCGATCTGGTGAAGGAATTCCGGGTACATACGAGAGCTGGCAGCGACCAGGTCACGCAGTGCCGCCGGCATCTCTGGATCAAACTCTGCCAGCATTCCTGCAGCAGCCGAGGACGCCTCCCGTCCCGGCTCCGTGCGGTCCACAACCAGGATGCTGCCGCCGTGCCGCCGTAGCTCCAGGGCAAGCGAGATGCCAATAATGCCACCGCCAACGATCACAGCGTCCCAGGTCTTCACACAGACATTGTAAAAGGGCAGGTAAAACTCGCTTGGAAAATTGAACTGACGAAGATGCGCCAATCTATTCCGGCAATTTTGAATCCGATAATTTCGAGTCCAACAGCCTCGAAAACACTACCAGGCGCTGCGGCGCGGGGCCGATGTAGTAGGTGGGATAACACGTGATGAGCGTGAGCTGGCTGTCCTGGGTGGGATTCAACACCCAGACATCGGTGGGCTCAACGATTTGCTTGCGAGTAACGCCGAAACGGAAGGTGCGACCATTACGCTGCACCAGAATTTCGTCCCCCTTGTTGAGTTCTTGTATGTGGCGGAAAATGGTGTCCCGGTGGGCGGTGATGACGGCGTTTCCCTGCTCGCCGGGAATTGCCGTGGAGGTCATGCGGCCCGGCCCCAGCGAAAGGGCTTTGTTCGACGTTCCTTCGACCACCATGGAATCCAGGGAGATGCTAGGTACTTGCAGCCGAATCGCTCCAGGTTTGCCTGAGTCGGTTTTGGCCGGAAGCATCTTGGCATCGCCTTGGCGATCTGGGGGCAGGACGGCCTGATTCTGCCGCTCCCATTCCTGTGCCAGGCGGCGCTGCTCCAGGTGCATGGCGGCGTACTGCAGGGCAACGTAGGCGAGCAGCAGGACACCCACAAGCATCAGGAGCGTAGGAAGATAACGGCGGACTGCGGGAACGGAAAAGCCGGGCATAGCGTGGACTCTCGCCTACTGTTGAGATGCAGGCGACGCTCCATTGGACACCCGCGAAATACCTGCTCCGGGACACGTTGCCGTGCACAGCGCCTTCCTACCGCATGAATCGCCCCGGCTGGCGCGCGAACGCTTACAATAGATATAGGATTTTCCATGCGCCGCGTGTATCTCGACAATAACGCCAGCAGCCCGGTTCTGCCGGAGGTGTTGGAGGCCATGCTGCCGTACTTCACGCGGGAGTTCGGCAACGCGTCCTCCATTCACCACCACGGCCAGCATACCCGGGCTGCGGTGGAGCGTGCCCGCGAAGCAGTGGCGGCACTCCTAGGGTCGCGTCCGGCGGAGGTCGTGTTTACCAGCGGCGGGACTGAAGCCGATAATCTGGCGCTGTTTGGGCTGGCTCGTCCCGGCGACCACGTGATCACCTCCACCATTGAGCACCATGCTGTACTCAACGGTTGCAAGCGGCTGGAAGAAATGGGATGCCATGTCACCTATGTACCCGTGGATGGCCGTGGGCTAATCAATCCCGATGATGTACGCAAGGCCCTGCGACCAGAGACGCGGTTGATCTCCGTCATGCTGGCCAACAATGAAACCGGCGTGGTACAGCCACTCGAAGAGATTGCCCGGATTGCCGCTGAAGCCGACGTGTACCTGCACACCGATGCGGTACAGGCGGCGGGCAAGATTCCGCTGGATGTCCGCAGCCTGAAGGCCGACCTGGTTTCCATTTCCGGACACAAGCTGCATGCTCCCCAGGGTGTGGGCGCGCTCTACGTCCGGCGAGGTACCTTGCTGCAGCCGATGTTCTATGGCGGACGCCACGAACGCTCGCGACGCGCCGGAACCGAAAATGTTGCCGGAATTGTTGGTCTGGGCAAGGCTGCGGAACTGGCGCTTGCAGGCTTTGCCAATGGCGACGTCGAGCGGATGGCAGAGTGGCGCGACCGCATTGAGCAAACGTGTCTGGAAACGATTGACGCGGTTGCTGTGAACGGCGCGGGAGCCCCCCGGGTTCTGAATACCACAAATATTCGCTTTGATTGCATTGAGGGCGAGGCACTGGTGATTGCCCTCGACCTGAAGGGGGTTGCTGTATCTACCGGAGCGGCCTGCTCGTCGGGCGCAATTGAGCCTTCTCATGTGTTGACTGCCATGGGCCTATCGCCGGAACAGGCGCGGGCCAGCCTGCGCTTCAGCCTGGGAAAGCAGAACACCGCCGAAGATGTGGATACCCTTCTGGCCGTGCTGCCCGAAACTGTGGCGCGTCTGCGGGAGCTTTCGCCGGTGTACAACAAGGTGAGTGTCTAAAAGGTGAGTATCACTTCAAAGACCATCGCGGTCGCGATGTCCGGAGGCGTGGACTCCTCCACGGTTGCGGCCATGCTGCGCGCGCAGGGGCACTCCATTGTGGGGCTCACCATGCAGCTCTGGAACCAGCGGCGGCTTGCGGGCGAGGCTGGCATGCCGGAGGCCGTCACCGGTCGCTGCTGCTCTATTGATGACGTGTACGACGCCCGCCGGGTGGCCGAGCATCTGGGAATCCCCTATTACGTAGTGAACCACGAGCAGCGCTTTGAGGACACCGTGGTGCGGCCCTTCGTGGAGGAATACCTCAGCGGACGGACGCCGATTCCCTGCTCACTCTGCAACAACCATGTGAAGTTCGACCAGTTGCTGGTTACTGCCCGCCAGATTGGGGCCGACCTGCTGGCTACCGGACACTATGCACGCATCGAGCACGATTCCGCCCGCGGACGCTGGCTACTAAAGCGTGCCGCCGATAGCGCCAAAGACCAGACGTATTTCCTGTTCGGGCTTACACAGGAGCAGATGAGTCGTACCCTGTTTCCCCTGGGCGAGATGCGCAAGCCGGCGGTGCGCGAGATCGCGCGCGGCCACGGGCTTGCCCTGGCGGAAAAGCCCGACTCGCAGGAGATTTGCTTCGTCCCCGGAGGCAACTACAAGAACTTCATCGACGCCTATCTTTCCGAGCAGGGCGAGCAACTGCCGGACACCAGTGGCGAACTGGTCACACCGGATGGCGAAGTGGTGGGCCAGCACTCCGGCATTCACAACTTCACCATTGGACAGCGTAAAGGACTCGGCATTGCCAGCGGCAATCCACTGTACGTTCTCGCCATTGACGGTGAACAGCACAGGGTTGTGGTCGGGGACGGAGAGCAGCTTTACTCACGCACCTTGCGGGCGCGCAAACTCAACTGGATCTCCGTGGAGGACCTGCGCCAGCCTACGCGCGTGGAAGTCCGCATCCGCAACAAGCACACGCCGGCTGCAGCGGTGATCGAAAAGAATGCCGACGACGAAGTCCTGGCGACATTTGACGAGCCGCAGCGCGCGATAACTCCCGGACAAGCGGCCGTCTTTTACGACAGGGATGTAGTGGTTGGAGGCGGGTGGATTGTTTAGCTGGCAGGTCTCAGCAGTCAGCATTCAGCCTTGGACAGCCTCGTAAAGGGTGAGCGATGCCGTCCACACTTTTAGCAGAAGCTCTCCCTTAGAGACTCCACTCTTCGAGAAATAGGTACACGTTTCCACTTAGGCTAAGTTTTACAGGGAATGATCAACCCGAGGACGATCTCGACTGACTGAATGCTTGAGTGCCGAGTGCTGACAGCTTCTAGATAAACATCTCGTCGCGCTGCATGTTGCGATCGCGAGGTGGTTTCCCAAAGAAGGTGGCAATTCCCGTAGAAAGTCCCTGCACTAGACCGGCGAACTGGCGCGCCGGAACGGAGACGCCCTTGCTCACGGTTTCCGAGGCCTCTTCTACTTTGTCCATGGCACGAGATGTGAGTTCGTCTGCGCGAATCACCTGCAACCGAGCCCGGTCCATGATGTCGGAGAGCGTCAGATCCAGACGTTCAATCTCCTTGCGGAGCACCGCGCTCGAGGAAGAAAGATTCGTAAGAAGGTCCTGAACCAGAGGTCGCGAGGTTTCCACCATCTCCCTGCTGGAGTCCAGCAGGGGAATCGCGCGCTGCTCCACCTGGGAGGCAAGCGATTCCATGCGCTTGGTGCTGCGCCGGACCGATACCAGGATCGCGATCAGGATGCCAATCTGGACCGTGATTGCGACTCCGAGCTCGATCAACAGTATGGTAAAGCGTGTTTCCATCGTCCCTCGTTCGAGTCCCTTGTTCGCCCGTTTCGTACGAACTAGAGCTGCTGTCCGGGTTCTCCTGGGGAGGTCACGTCGCGGTAGGCCTGGCGGCCGGCATCGTAGGCAGACCGGAACTGGTCCTTCTGCTGCTGCATCACCTCGCGTCCCTTTTCCGCCCAGACGTTGGCCTGCTCGCGTGCCCGCTGTGCCCGCTGTGCGACGAACTCGCGCCCTTCTTCCGCGCTGTTGCGAATCGACTCTCGCGTCTCCCGGCCGGACTTAGGAGCGTACAACACGCCCAGCGCAGCTCCCAATCCGAGACCGGTCAAGAACCAAAGGAAACTGCCACCGTTGTGATCCGCCATGACTGCCACCTCCAACAAGCTCGAAGAACTCGATGGTACCACAGGAGACTGAGCCGGAATACGATGGGCCAAAGACGATGGTGCTCGTACTGTTAGCAGCTCCACGCGATCCAAATTTATGATTCCCGGCTGAGACGCACGACGGCGCCGCTGAGATTCTCTGCTCCGATGGACAGGTACAACTCATGGTCGCTAACGGACAGACTGAAGGCTACGCGCCGCTCCAGACGCGCAGCGAGCCCGGTGATCACGGAACGGTCGATGGCATAGAGTTCCAGAGTTTCCGCCCGGTGAATTCGCTGGCCGGCGAGCTGCTTCAGGAACTGTGCCGAATCCTTGTGGGTGTAAACGGCGACGCGGGCTGCGGCCTTGGAAGCTTTGTGCAGCCTGTCAGCATCGGGCGTACCAACGTCAATCCAGCTTTTCATCGAACCCGTCAGGTCGCGAACGGCGATTGCCGGCTCTTCCGGTTCCGCGAGGCCACGCGAAAATTCAATGCCTTCCGCAAACTCCAATAAATAGGCGAGCAGCCGCGTTACCAGGTACTCCTCGGACTCGGAGGG
>JBFXAV010000147.1:0-6554 GCA_050183935.1 Candidatus Korobacteraceae bacterium
TTTTTGAATCCCAGGCTGCGCAGGGAAGTAAACTGGCCCTTTCGAATGTCCAGTTCAGCGATAGCGTTTGCCTCTTGCAGTACGACCCACGCTTTTTTCGAGTCATCAGACACGGCAATGTATTCCGGTTCCAGGTCCTGGGCTACGCTGGCGTTAGGCCCAAACACGCGGATGCGCGGGTCGATCGGGACGTTGTTGTATTTGGTGAAGGTTGCAGTACGAACATCCGCTTGCGTGATGTTGCCAGCCCAGCGCGGGATGGAAATGATGCTGACCGATCCTTCTGGATCGACAGTGTAGGAATCGTCCGGCTCGCCTTCATTTGCCACCAGAACCGTGCGGCCATCGGGAGTAAAGATCACCATATCGGGGAGCGCTCCTACGAGGACTGCTCCCAGGAATACGCCTCGGGTGGTGTAAAACACCACATGCCCGGGGTCCGTTTTCACCGGCGCACCTATCGCGATTGCCACGGTTTCGCCGCTCACGGCAACACTGTTGGGGTTGCCGAAATTCGAGAGATTCCAGGTCTCAATCAGGGCAAGGGCGGAAGGCTTTCGCATGTCGAGGATATCGACCGAATCCGTGGCGCCGTTAATCACAAACAAACGCTGTGTTTTGGGATCGTGCGCCACAATCTCTGCAGCTCCGTCCGCGAAGGCGCCCGCGGCGTAGGTGCTCAGATGTTGGATGTCCAGATCATGTTTAGCTTGGGCAAGAGAAGAAAAAAGCAGGCAGGCTATTGCAACAAGATACTTCACAGCACTCATTCACAGTCCTCCGGGGAAATACCGGAAGTACCTTAGGCAACGATTGTGAACGCTGAGTAGTGAGAACGTAAATTTTAAGTGAATCCCGGAGGAAAAATTCATTAGCCGAAATGCTTAGTAGTCGGAAATGTGTCAGATTTCTCGAGAGCAAAAAAGGCAGGGCCGAAGCCCTGCCGGAGCGTAAGGCGGAGAAGGAGAGTGGTCTACGCCTTTACGGTTCTGACTTTTCCAGCAAGCGCCTAGCCGAAGAGGCCAGGCACACAGCTCGGAGAAGTAGAAATCGAATCTTTGGGGTACGCCTCCACCCCCATTGCGGAAACATCGAGTCCGCGCATCCCATATACGCGCATCCCATATATCGGATCGAGTCTCACTGTAGCCGCAGAACTTTTCGTTGGGAAATCGAATGTTTCTATTCCCGCTATAAATGCCGCTTGCAGTGTGGGTGGAACGCGGTAAACGACACTCCCTGCGGGCGGAAGTCAGGCATCAGCGAATGCTGAAGCCGCGGCATAAGGGAGAGCCATGTGTGGTTTAGCGGATGAGCATCGATGTACCGGATTGTCCTCATAGGAGTCATCCTGGACCGAAGCATCAGCCTGGCGGGAGGGGTGCTTGCTCTAGCACTGCTCATCGGGTTGCAGTTCGCGGTTGCCTGGACATCGGTGCGGTCTCGGCGGGTCTCGAAGATAGTAAGTCGGATCCTATGCTGCTTCTCTATCGAGGACGCTTCCTTGAGGGAAGCATTGCGTGCCGAACGGGTGACGCCTGCGGAAGTGGTGTCTGCGGTGCGTTCGTCGGGAGTGCAAGCCATCGAAGACGCCGAGGCAGTGGTGCTGGAAATCGATGGAAGCTTCAGCGTGCTTCCCCGTCCGGGCATCCGGCAAGCAGCCTGCAAGGGGTGCGGCGCGCAGGTTGACGCGCGATCAGGCCGCACGCGAGTTGTCATAGTGCTCCAGCACCATGCGCCGGTCGGATTCGTGGGAGAGTTCTTCCAGGCCTTCGCGGGCGAGCAAGCCCATGTGAAGGCGCAAAACTTCACGATCACTGGCATTGGGGATGCAGGGAAGCAGACGTTCCAGGCTCTGGAGTGCGTGCGCCACGACGGTAGCCTGCGTTCGCCCATACTGCCTGATGGGAGTTAAGGCGATTCCGGCCAGTTCGGCAAAGGAGAGCGCGTGAGCCACGATGCGGACCTGCCCGTCCTGGTCGAGGCGGAACGAGGACGGGGTTGCCCTCGTGCTCAGGTCCGCGAGAACTTTGGTGATGGCGTCCATACATTGAGTGGCGGTGAACGGATCATTGATTCCGGTGGAGAGAGACCGGACGGCAACCATTGTCAGCTGCTGGAGTCCGAAGCGGACGTCCTGCTGGAATGTGCGCTGGTTCCGGATGATGAAGGCACTGGAGACAGCTTTGCTGATCCCGTTATCGTCAGTAGTGTGCACTTCGTTGGGTTCTTTGGGGCGTTCTGCGGGACGAACCGCCACCAGTGGCATTCCCTGGAGGATGTAGTCGCCGGGACGTTGCAGCACCTCCAGCAGCCGGTCGTGCCGGGCGGCTGCCGACATCAGGGTGTTCTCGTCAATGCTCTGAAGGTAGCCGGCGGTGCGTGACGTGACCAGGTGGGCGGGGGCGCTGAGCATAGCTTGGACCCATTCGCGCTCGGGCGGGTCTGCGGATTGAGGAAGTCCCTCGCCTAGTTGATCAGGAAACATGTTTTGGACTGTCTCTTCAATATCCTCCAGAATGCGGGAGATGACGCTACCGGGCTGAATGCTGCTGACCACGTGATGAATGAAGAAGATCAGCGAACCAATGCTTAGGACCGCGAGGCAGATACCGCCGAGAATCGAAACGTGAGGAACAAAGCCGCCGGGTCCGCCTTGAACCGTGCGGAGCACCAGGAGCGAGTAGATGAAGGTGCCAACGAAGATGCCAAGAACCCATTTGCTGCCCCGGTCGCGAGTGAAGTTGCGGAGCACGCGGGTTCCAAACTGATTGGACGCCAATGCAAGCACGACGATGGTGATGGAAAACACCACACCGGCGACGGTCACCATGGAGCCGGAGATAGTTTCCAAAAGACTTCTGGCGCCCTCTGCGTCGCGAGTGTGGATCCACTGCCATTCTGTGACGAGATCGTCGCTGAGCCGCTCGTCAAGGGCCACCATGAAGAATGCAAAGGCGGCGGCCACGGCGAGGCTCAACGCAGGAATAAACCAGTAGCTCGATTGAGTGGATTCCCAGAAACTCCTTAGTTTGGCGCGCATGCCGTGCTCCGAAGCCCGAAGCATAAGAAGATGCGGGCTGCCGGCGCCGAGTTCGCCAGCAAAGGTGATGAGTCATTGCTCTGGCGATGGTTCAGCAGGTGCTGGTGCCGGAGCCGTCAACGCTGCCTTGGGCATGGCGTCGCTCCAACTGGTGCGGTGCACTCTCCAGGTCCCGTTAGGCTGCCGCTTGAGGATGCGCAGCACCTTGTAGCGGTACTCAATTTCCCTGGCGTTTGCGGGAGGTTGCAATCGTCCGCTGATGGTGCCCCATTCAAAGGCGTACTCCGGATCGGTCTGGTAGACCTGCTGCCACTCCTGCGCATAGGAAAGGATGTTGTAATCCGCCATCTGCTTTGCAGTGGCTTCGAGAAAGTGCAGGTTTGCTTCGCGGCCGACCAGTGGAGGACCATCCGGCGGGAGAGAGACAATATCGTCGCTCCAGAGCGAGGCGAGGGCAACCACATCGAGCGCAATGTTGGCCTCGATCTCGCGCTGGTGAAGGTCCTCAATTGCCTGGCGATCCTGTTGTTGTAAAGGCGATGCGCCACGCTGCTGGGCATGACCAGTGAAGGCGGACGAAACCAGAGCCGCGCACAGCGCCAACAGAGTCAGATGTGTCCATGTCGTGTTACGATAGACTTTCACGCGAGAGACCTCCTTGGCAGCTTCCACTATCTCTATTATCCCAGCACGGCGGACCGGTGAGGCGACTTTGCCTGGCCAAGGTTGTCAGAAGGCCCGTTGGCCGGCGATTTTGCGACAACAGGACACTGCGTAAATATCCTGTGTGGCTGCTTGCCGTCTGTTACCATAAACAGTTTCCCGATACTTCAATCAAGGATAAAGACTGCACTCGATGCTGAACCGGCAGAAGCGTACCAACTCGACCGCAGCCCGCGCTGAAAAGCGCGGCCGGACCGCGGAAGTTCGCCCCGACGCGACTTCCAATACCATTGCTCCCGCCAAAGGCAAACTCGGAGTCATGATTCCGGGATGCGGGGCCGTGGCTACAACCTTTGTTGCCGGCGTGGAGGCCATTCGCAAAAAACTGGCCGAGCCCATTGGTTCGCTCACACAGATGGGCACCATCCGGCTGGGCAAGCGCACGGACGGGCGCTCGCCCGCAATCAACGAGTTTGTGCCGCTGGCAGGGCTGAAGGACTTGGTTTTTACCGGGTGGGACCCGATTCCGGACGATATGTATTCGGCGGCCGCAAAGGCAGGAGTCCTGCAAAGCGAAACGCTCAAGCAGATCAAGCCGTTCCTTTCGTCAGTCAAGCCGCTGCCCGCCGTCTTTGACCGCAATTACGTCAAAAAGCTCGATGGGCCCAACGTGAAGAAGGGCCGGACCAAGATGGACCTGGCCGAGCAGGTGCGCCAGGATATCCGGAACTTCCGCAAATCGTCAGGAGCGTCGCGGCTGGTGATGATCTGGTGCGGCTCCACGGAAGTATTCTTGAAGCCGGGAGCGGTGCACCAGACGCTGGCGGCCTTTGAAAAGGGACTGGCGAAGAACGACAGCAATATTGCGCCCTCGATGATCTATGCGTACGCAGCGCTGAAAGAAGAGGTGCCCTTCGCCAACGGCGCGCCCAACCTCACGGTGGATATTCCCGCCATGAGCGAGCTTTCGCGAAACCAGGTCGCGCCGATCTGTGGCAAGGACTTCAAAACCGGCCAGACGCTGATCAAGACCATTCTGGCGCCCGGCTTCAAGTCGCGCATGCTGGGCCTGAGCGGGTGGTTCTCCACCAACATCCTGGGCAACCGCGATGGAGAGGTGCTGGAAGATCCGGGATCGTTCAAGACCAAGGAAGAGTCCAAGCTCAGTGTGCTGGAGCACATTCTGCAGCCGGAACTTTACCCGAAGCTTTACGGAAACATCTGCCACAAGGTGCGGATCAACTACTATCCGCCTCGTGGTGATAACAAAGAAGGATGGGATAACATCGACATCTTCGGATGGCTCGGGTATCCCATGCAGATCAAGGTGGATTTCCTTTGCCGTGACTCCATCCTGGCAGCGCCGATCGTGCTTGACCTGGTCTTGCTGCTGGACTTGGCGCAACGCAGCTCGGAGCTGCAAGGGAAGGGAATCCAGGAGTGGCTGAGCTTCTACTTCAAATCGCCAATGACAGCTCCCGGTCTCTACCCTGAGCACGACCTGTTCATTCAGCTCATCAAATTGAAGAACACCATCCGCTACCTCAAGGGCGAGGAGTTGATT
The DNA here is from genome assembly GCA_050183935.1 of Candidatus Korobacteraceae bacterium. Lineage (GTDB taxonomy): Bacteria > Acidobacteriota > Terriglobia > Terriglobales > Acidobacteriaceae > DASZRZ01. The sequence continues at coordinate 5,271 of JBFXAV010000147.1, forward strand.
ACGCACCTCGGACTTGAATATTACGACTAGTCTTTGCCACCGCAGGCGGTATGGAGTTCTTCCGTGCCGCCTGCGGATTGCACTTCCACTGCATCCAACTCTGGAATGAGCTGCCGTTGCTTTGTCGCTGCCACCGTGGCACTTGCGTGCGGGGCATTGCTCTTTGCTGCTATTGTGGGCGTTTTTCGGGGAGTGATTGTCGAAGGGCCCGGCGAGGAGCCCGGCTACATTTACCTGCGGGGACGCAATGGCCAGCTTCGTCGCGTGCTGGTTACCTCAGCCAGAGTTAGCTACGCCACATCATTTCCCAAGCAGGAACGCGAGAAAGAGCCACGTCTTTCCCTGCGTGAAGGCGTTGAAGTACGGGTGACGGCCAAACAGGACGATGATGGAGAGTGGCGTGCCACTGATATCGAGATTCTTGGGCGCAAGCATTAATGTTGCAGACTCGATAGAATCACAGCATGCCCGTTCAAATTGGAGCCAAGTCTCACAGCTTCTCGGAGCCTACCGGTCTCCTCTCTGACTGCCACCGCCGCATCGAGAGCTTTCTGCGGGCATTGCAGGCCGTGGCGGTGGTCGTGCATCGAGATCCCTCCCAGGAAACTGTAACGGGGCTCGAGACTGCGTTGCGATATTTTCGTGAAGCCGCACCCAAGCACACGGCGGACGAAGAGGACTCGCTGTTCCCTCGAATGCGGGCACTCGCTAGTCCCGAAGCAGAGGCCGTTTTCAGGCATTTGAGCAGTCTGGAAGAGGATCACCGTCGGGCCGATTCTCTGCATGTCGAAGTTGAAATGCTTGGACAGGAATATATTTCCGGCGGCGCGCTCTCAGCCGAAAAGGCCGCCCGGTTTCGGGAAGCAGTTGCCGCGCTGCAGCGGATCTACGAACAACATATAAAACTGGAAGACGAACTGGTATTTCCGCTGGCAAAGAAATTGCTGCCTGTGGCGGAAAAATCGACTATAGCCGGAGAAATGGCAGCGCGTCGACAGTTGAAGATCACGAGCCTTGATCGTCCTTCCTGGTAAGTTGGAGATCGTCACAAACTCTCAACCACGGCGTCATGGAACTCCGGGCGTAGTTTTTTGATTGCCTGTGAGCCGCGCACTGGCCAGGTGCGGTTGGTCAGGAGAGTAACTGTCAGCTCGCGCTCCGGATCGATCCAGAGGGATGTTCCGGTATACCCGAGGTGGCCGAAAGAACCAGCGGAGAAGTGGCGTCCTGCCTGAGAGGGCGGAGTGGGCACATCCCAGCCCAGCGCACGCCAACCGCCTCCTA
>JBFXAV010000148.1:0-6545 GCA_050183935.1 Candidatus Korobacteraceae bacterium
GGCGTGGAGCGATATGTATTGAAATCTGGCACCAACCAGTTGCACGGCAGCGCCTACGAGTTTCTGCGTAATGAAGCGCTGGACGCGCGTGGCTACTACAATGCACAACGGCCTGTTCATCGCGAGCATGAATTTGGCGGGACCATCGGAGGGCCGATCGTTTTACCTAAGCTCTATAACGGACGGAACCGCAGCTTCTTCTTCTTCTCGTTCAACGGTTACACCTTCGACTCGGCAGACAGCACCAATATTCTGTCGGTGCCCACTGCGGCTTTCCGCAATGGTGACTTCTCGTCTTGGACGCAACCGATCTTTGATCCGTTGACGCAATGCGGCGCCTATGGCAACCCGGCTTGTACACCCGCGCAGGTGGCGGGCACCGTGCCCATGCGCCAGCAGTTCGCGGGCAACATTATTCCAACGAACCGGCTCGACCCAACTGCGCTGAGAATTATGGCGCTGTATCCGCTGCCAAACCAGGCTGGCAACTTCAACAACTACGCGGCAACCGTTCCAGCCGGAACCACCGAGCGCTGGAACTATACGTTCAAGGTGGATCACCAGATCAGCGATGCTCACCGGCTGACGATGAGCAACGTTTACACGGACAACCCCCGGAAATCCTCTGGGCAGGGATTGCCGGACCCCATCTCCAGCCGTGACATAGCGTTGTTTACCTACTGGTTCCCCCGCGTCACCTGGGACTGGTCTATCGCTCCTACGGTGCTGAATCAGTTCCGGGTCAGCTACAACCGGCAAACGCAGTACCAGGACTCTCCACTCCGGGGAGAAGGCTGGCCACAGCAGCTGGGTCTGCTTGGAATGGAGAGCGCCGTGGGCGGTTTCCCGCGCGTCCGCATAGGCCAATTCACGGAATCCGGTGTGAGCAATGGCTACAACGATCGCTTTGCCAACACATATGTGGTCAGCAACGCGACTTCGTGGACCAAAGGCGTGCACAACATGAAGTTCGGCTTTGAGGGCCGGCGCCTGCAGTCCCTCAAATATCTCGGTGACTGGGCTGCGATCAACTTTACGAGAAACGGATCCGGTAATCCTGCTACCGCTGCAACACGCGCGAACACTGGACTGGAGTTCGCCAGCTTCATGCTGGGGCAAGTCGACAATGCCTTGTTGCCGCTGTACGGCGACTTCGCGCCGCACTTCAATACGTATCAGGTTGGTTTGTATGCGCAGGACGACTGGAAAATGACGTCCCGTCTTACGCTGAACATCGGATTGCGGTATGACATGTTCACTCCCACGGGGGAAGTCCACAACTGGTATTCGATGGTGGATACCACCGCCCCGAACCCGTTCGCGGGGAACCTGCCGGGAGCGTATGTCTTTGCCGGCCTGAACGGCAATGGCGCGCGCATTTCTCCGGCCGATCACAACTTGCATAACTTTGCTCCCCGGCTGGGACTTGCGTACAAGCTGAATGACAAGACGGTGGTCCGCACCGGTTACGGCATCAGCTACTTCCAGTCAGGGGCCTACGGTGGTGGCGGTCCCAACACGGCACTGAACGACGGTTACTGGATCAACAACACGTCGCAGACACTGAACAACGGCGTCACGCCGGCGTACACATTCGCCAGTGGCTTCCCGGCTGCGGATACAATCATTCCTCCGAATGCGACTCAAAGACTGGGTGTTGGCACCGGGCAGGCCAACTATTGGCACCCGAACGCAGACCGTTCGCCTTACATGCAGAACTGGAACCTGAATATTCAGCGCCAGCTCACCGCAAACCTGAGTCTGGATGTTGGCTACGTCGGATCCAAGGGTACAAACCTCTCCCAGCGTTCGGATATCAACCAGCTTGATCCCAAGTACTTCACGGATCCGGTCATTGGACCACTCCTGAACAGCAACATCAACAGCCAGAGCGTCGTTGCCAGGCCCTATCCGACGTTCACTGGAACCGTGGGACAGGCACTACGCCCATTCCCACAGTTCGTGAACATGGTCCCCGGCGGCCGCAGCTCCGACAACGACGGCAACTCCACCTATCACTCTCTGCAGATGCAGTTGCAGAAGCGTTTCTCCAACGGCTTCAGCGGAAACGTGGCCTACACGTATTCGAAGTCGCTCACCGATGCCCCCAACGCCTTCGTGAACAATGCCCCGGTGCATCGGAGTATTTACGATTCTTCGCTCAACAGAACGTATGCGAGCGTCAATCGCCCGAATGTGCTTGCCGTTGGGTTTAACTACGAACTGCCGTTCGGCCCAGGACACGCGCTGCTCGCGAACCCTGGGGTGATCAGCAAGCTTGTTGGCGGCTGGCAGCTGAACGGGATTTTGCGCTACTCCAGCGGAACTCCGTTGGGCGTTAGTGCAGTGCAGGGTAACCCGCTCTGGGCTCTTACCGGCACCACTGCAATCCCGCAAACTGCGGATCGCGTTGCCAGTGAGCCGATGAAGCTGTCCTATGACAACTTCAATCCAAGGACTGACCGCTACCTGAACCTCGCGGCATTTGCTCCTGCGGCGGGAATCTACGGTACTACGAGTCAGTTTATTCCTGGGCTCCATGGGCCCACGTCGCTGAACGAAGACCTGAGCCTGATCAAAAAGACTCGAATTACGGAAGGGGTGGGCTTGGATATCCGGCTGGAGGCGTTCAATGCCTTTAACCGGACTGTCTTCGGAAACCCGAACACCAACCGGGGCAATTCGCAAACCTTCGGGTTCATTACGAGTCAGGGGAATACGCCGCGTAACGGTCAGATCGCGCTAAAGTTGACGTTCTGAGGCGAAACATTCTCGTTTCCGGGAAGCTCCAGGGCCACACCAGGCCCGGGAGCTTCCCGCATTTTCCTGAACAAATCGTCCGTCAGTTGGCCTGAAGGGTAGGACGCGACACGACGCAGATTAGTAGGTTTTGGGCAACGTTTAGATTGAGCGGTAGGAAAATATGTCTTCACGCTAGTCATGCCTGGTGTGCAGGCCATGCAGGAAGTAAACGGTTGTTCATAGCGCAAAGCAGGACGGAAAGCCGGTTTTTAAAGAGGAAGCAGCAGCCGAAATCAGGACACCATGAAAACGATGCGCAGCATTCAACTTTTCGCGATTCTCGTTGCGTTCACGATTGCGTCTTTAGCACAGGCCCCCGAACAGGGGCGAGGTGGTGGCCGGGGCCGCGGCGCACAGGCGCAGGCGCCCGCCGGGCCGGCGCCGGGTTCGGCATCGGTTCGTACCTCAGTCTGGGGACGGCTGCGCACCGCGGTGGCTCCTGTCATCGGCTGGACGGTCGGCGTCCCGGTTGGGAGCTTCCGGCAGGACATGTTCGCGGAGGCAGCCGTCAAGGCAGACGCCTTGGGTGTGTCCGCCATTGAAGGTTCGAGCGCGCAAAAGGTGAGCCTGCAGGTTCCCAAGAAGCTCGATTGGAGCCTGTTTCCCGGAGAAGTGCAGTATGTACGCGAGCGGCTGTCGGTACTGAACCTGCGCATGCCCTTGTATTCCGCCGGTTCCATGCCCGCAGATGAATCAAGTCGCCGGAAGCTATTTGAATTTGCCAAAGCGCTGAGCGTCCAGACTGTGGTGGTGGAAGGCGTTCCCGAAAACCTGGCCCAGGTGGACACCCTCGCCGGGGAGTTCGGCGTGAACGTGGCGCTGGCGGGCGGAGCTCCGCAAGCCATGCTGAATGCGCTGCAAGGGCGCAGTCAGCGCATCGGTGTTTACGGAGACGTTGGCAGGTGGATGCACGAAGGAGTGAAGCCTGTTGACGGAATCACGCTGCTCAAAGACAAGCTGTTGGCGCTGCGGCTGAGCGATCGTAACAGCATGGGCAGCGGTGGTCGTCCGGTTGCATTCGGCAGCGGCGCAGCCGAAGCTCCCCGCTTGCTGGCGGAACTGGATCGCATGCAGTTAAAGCCGGTTCTGGTAGCAGATGCCTCTGGTACAGACGCTCAGGCAGAACTGGCGCGTTCTCTCGATGGCTTCGAGCAGGCCGTCCAGATGACCGCAGCACGGCGCGTGGCGGAAATAGCTCTGAAGACTCCGGAAAAAAGCGGTGAGCGTTTTCTTTCACAGGAACAGCGTGATGCAGTGATCGCAGCAATGCCGCGGCAAGCGGTTGCCAAACCGAAGAAGCCGCGCAAGCTGCTGGTTATGGACATGAACATCGCCTATGGCGGCCCCAATGGTGGGCACATTACCAACGTCGCGGCAGCCAACATGGTTCTCCGCGACTTTGCCAAGGCGACCGGCGCCTTCGAGCCGGTGTTCAGCAACGATCTCAACAACCTCAAGTACGACAAGATCAAGCAGTTTGACGCAATATTCCTGAACAACACTGTAGGCATGATCTTCGTGGACCCTGAAGTCCGCGACGGGTTGCTGCGGTTTGTGCGCGAGGGCGGCGGCCTGGCCGGCGATCACGGCACCAGCCACGCTTCCATGGATTGGCCCGACTTTGCAGAGATGCTGGGGGCGGTGCAGGGCACGCATCGCGAGCCCACCGAGCAGGCAATTGTCCGGATCGAGGATACGAGCAGCCCCATTACGGCAGCGTTCGGAGGCAATGAGTTTCTTCACCAGGACGAGTTCTACCGCTTCAATCGCGTCTACTCGCGCGACAAGGTGCATGTGCTGCTGAGCATGGATGTCGAAAAGACGGACATGAACCAGGGCAGAGGTTGTTCGCGCAACTGCGTGCGCGCCGATGGTGACTATGCGCTTGCGTGGATTCGTAGCCATGGCAAAGGAAGGGTGTTTTACACCCCGCTCGGCCACACGTACCAGATGTTTGCCAACCCACAGCTCGCGCAGTTCTTCCTGGCCGGCATTCAGTTCATACTGGGAGATCTGGACGCGGACACAACTCCAAGCTCAAAGCTGAAGAGCGGAGTTCGTGGCCCCGGCGGGGAAGTGGCCGCGCGCTAGTGCTTTGCGGACTTGCTTTGGGTGAGGATGGAAATAAGAAGAAATAAGCAGAAAAGGACTTGTCTGTGGGAGTGGCCGCCCAGCAGCCGCAGCGGAGTCTAGGGAGTTCGCTAGGGAGTTCGGAAGAAGCATGACCAGACACCAGCTTGGGATCGTGGCAATCACACTGGTCGCATGGATGTCCCCTGTGGGTTTGGTGGGGCAACAACCGGCCGCGCCGCAAGCCGAGCAGCGGATCATTGCAGAAGGCGCCGGCGCCAGGGTCTTCGGAACCTGCGGCTCATGTCACGGCAAAATCGAAGAAGCCCCCTCGCTTTTGTCGCTCAAGCGGATGACACCTGAGAAGGTCCACGAAGCAATCACCACAGGCATCATGAAGGCGCAGGCAGCACACCTTTCCGACCAGCAGAAGATCGATCTTGCGGAGTGGATCGGCGGAAGGAAGCTTGGCTCCACCGGCAGCGGGGATGCCAAGACCATGTCGAACGTCTGCGCGAACAAGCCTCCCGTAAGAAATTCAAGTTCAGTCTCGTCCTGGAATGGGTGGAGCGCAAATCCTCTAACGAACACGCGTTATCAAACCGCCAAGGCGGCGGGCCTCTCCCCCGCCGCTGTTTCACGGCTGCAACTCAAGTGGGCTTTTGGTCTTCCCGCAGCATCGTCGGCCTACGGACAGCCAACCGTGGTCGATGGCAGGGTATTCGTGGGATCAGACTCTGGCTATCTCTATTCCATCGATGCCAAGAGTGGATGCGTGCACTGGTCGTTCCAGGCCCAGTCCGGATTGCGCAGCACTCCCATGCTCGGGCCCGCAAAGCCGGGATCATCGCAGACGGCCGCATTCTTCGGCGATGTGCGCGGAAACATCTACTCAGTGGATGCTTCCAACGGCGAGTTGCTGTGGCGTGTTCCTATTGATCCTCATCCACTCTCGCGCATTACCGCCGGAGTAAAGGTGTACGACGGCCGGGTGTATGTGGCCGTGGCATCGTTGGAAGAGCCGGAGTCCTGGAGCCACAACTATCTGTGCTGTACTTTCCGCGGAATGGTAGTGGCGCTGGATGCAGCGACGGGCAAGCAGATATGGAAGACGCACACGATCACCGAGGAGCCCACTCCGCGCAAGAACGCCAAGGGCGCGAACTTCCTGGGGCCATCTGGGGCGGGAGTGTGGGGCCCGGTCACCCTTGATCCCAAGCGGCGCGCAGTGTACTTCTCTACCGGCAATGCTTTCTCCGCTCCTGATGTGGGCCGGTCGGATGCGGTGATGGCCGTACACATGGACACCGGAGCGATCCTGTGGTCACAGCAGGCGCAGCATGGCGACGTGTGGCACAGCAGCCAGTGTGGCGCTGGCCCGCCTCCGCCGGGACAGCCGCCGAGGAGCGCGGGACGGCGTCCCAATCCAAATCCAACAAGTGGACCGCCTCGGCAGCAGCAGCCACAGCAACGGTTCGAAGTTCCTGATCATTACTACTGTCCGGATGAGAAGCAGAATCCCGACTGGGATTTTTCCGCCGGTGTCATGCTGGTGGACCTGCCGAACGGGAAGAGCCTGGTAGTCGCCGGGCAGAAATCTGGCATGGTGTGGGCCCACGATCCGGACCAGAAGGGCAAGCTGGTTTGGAGCGCGGACATCAGCCGTGGCCAGA
>JBFXAV010000149.1:0-6494 GCA_050183935.1 Candidatus Korobacteraceae bacterium
TACATCCACACAGCCCTCCGCAGGCCGAAGAATCAGGATTGCGCTCGCGGCGTCCTCGCGCGTGCGCGCCGGGTGCGAGCTGACAAGCAGGAGTTCGGGAATTCCGTGCAACTCGGAGGGAACATCGATTCGGTGCGGCCCTTCCGTCAGTCGCGAGCTGATCTCCAGTTCCGCCAGTGGCCCGGTTGCAGAGTACACGCGTTCATTGGACTGCTTGAACCAGCCGGCGATCTCGGTCAGGGAAAAGGCGCTAAGGTCATCCGGATCAAAGCAGAGCACTCGCAGATATCCGGGTTCGGGGCACCAGATTCCCACCCGGTCGCCGCTGCCGCCGGGATGCGGCACAAGAAATGGCCGGCAGTAGGTATTCAAGGCGAGTAGCGGAGTATTGGGATCCTGGCGGTGCGCCAGCGTGACCAGATATCCCAGCGGCCCCTCTTCCCCATGATGGACCCAGACGTACTTGCGGCCGGAGGCTCCCGTGGGTTCCGGGTAGGCATTCCAGTACCACGGCGCTGGACCAGGGACACGTTCGAGAATTTCACGGTGACGAATGGGTGTACTCCGGACTGCTGGAATCGTTGCTGCGCTGCGAGCGCTGTGCTCACTCCCCGCTGAGAGAAGGCTTCCTGCCCGCATGATCACGAATGAAGCGCACAATATCGTCCATGGGCGTGCCTGGCTGGAAGATTCCGGTTACTCCATGCTGCTTCAGAAATGCCGTGTCCTGGTCGGGGATAATGCCCCCCACCAGCACCAGAACGTCTTGCATGTCGTTCTGCCGCAGCAGCTCCGCCACTCGCGGAACAATGGCATTGTGCGCTCCTGACAAAATGGAAAGGCCAATCACGTCCACGTCTTCCTGCAATGCGGCGTTCACAATCATCTCCGGGGTTTGCCGCAGCCCGGTGTAGATGACCTCCATGCCAGCATCGCGCAGAGCGCGGGCAATTACTTTCGCGCCGCGATCATGACCATCCAAACCGGGCTTGGCCACCAGCACGCGAATTCTGCGCTCCATAGTCATTCCACCGTCATTTAATCACACCAGGCGGAAACGATACGAAGCACGATGACTGGCATGTAGCGGGTCGTTGAGTCCTGAATGCTACGACTCCGCCAGGGTGCGGTGAACCAGGTGGACGGCTATCGCGCCCTCTCCAACAGCCGAAGCTACACGCTTAACGCTGCCGGAGCGAACATCGCCTACAGCAAATACGCGCGGCAAGCTGGTCTCCAACATGTGCGGCGCACGCACCAGCGGCCAAGGGTGCGTTGGCGTGGCAGAACTCTCCAGGTCTCTGCCGGTAAGAATAAATCCCTTGTTGTCGAGCGCCACGCAGTCCTGGAGCCATTCAGTGCGCGGCGAAGCTCCGGTCATGATGAACAGGTGACAGATGTTCCGTACTTCGGTACCGGGTCTATTGTTCCTCCAGCGGATGTGCTCCAGATGCAGGTGTCCTTCAAGCCCCACGATTTCGGTGTTGTAGTGGAGATCGATTGCGGGATTCTCGGCAATGCGCTGGATGAGGTATCGAGACATCGTGCTCGACAGTTCTCCTGAACGCACCAGCATGTGGACCTTGCGTCCCGGGCGTGCCAGAAAAACTGCAGCCTGGCCGGCGGAGTTGCCGCCGCCCACCACCACCACGTCCTCGCCCTCGCAGAGTTGTGCCTCCATATGAGTGGCGCCGTAGTAGACCCCTTGGCCTTCAAACTGCGCAAGGTTGGCGATTCCCGGTTTGTTGTACTGCGCGCCGGTGGCAATGATGATCGACCGCGCTGCTAATGCGTCGCCGTTGCCCAGTACGATCTCATAGGGGCCGCCATTGCACTTCAGGCGCACCACGCGATGCGCAATGATCATTTTCGCGCCAAACTTCTGCGCCTGGGTGAGAGCACGGGATGCAAGCTCCTGCCCGGAAACTCCCGTGGGAAAGCCCAGGTAATTTTCGATCTTGGAGCTTGAGCCTGCCTGGCCTCCAGGAGCGTCGATCTCTACCATCAGGACGTCCAGTCCTTCGGATGCCGCATAGACTGCCGCCGCAAGGCCGGAGGGCCCGGCTCCCACAATGATCAGGTCTCGCATCTGCGATTTGTCGATGCTGGCGTTGAAGCCCAGGCATTCCGCCAGCTTTTCCGTGGAAGGATTTCGCAGGACGGTGACGCCGTTGCATATGACCACGGGAATGTCTTCCATCTGGATGTGGAAGCGGTCGAGAAGCTCCTGCGAGGTGGTGTCTGAGTCCAGGTCCACAAAAGTAAAGGGATGAGCGTTGCGGGTAAGAAATTCGCGAATGCGAAGAGTCCCGGCGCAGTGGCGCGATCCCATAAGAACCACGTTGCCATAGCCACCCGTGATGAGCGCCAGGCGACGCAGAATGAACGCCCGCATGAAGATTTCGCTCAATTCGGCGTCTCTGCTGACCAGTATGCGGAGGTGCGCGGCGGTCATCTCCAGAAACTCGCCTGGACTGCTGACTCGTCCGCGTACCAGGCACTTTTGCCCGGAGATCATGGTCATTTCCCCGCTGAATTCGCCCGGTCGTCCGTGGGATGCGATGAAAAGCTCGCCCTTGATGGTGGGCTGCACGATATCAATGGTCCCGGAGAGTAAGACGAAGAATGGGACTTCCCGATCATCCGGTTCAAACAGGACATCGCCGGGCTGAACTTGGCGCAACTTCGCGCCCGCGCGGCGGATGCGTTCAATCTGGTCGGGGGTAAGGGTCGGAAAGGCCTGAGTGCGGGAATCCAGCGCGCTCGGTGTGGGCCAGTTGCTCATGGGTTTCCTTTCGAAAGTGTCGGCGCACCGGAACGGAAGCCGATGCACAGCGGATGGTTTTGCCGACCCTGACTGCACAGCAACACGTGCCAGCCTCTTTTCCAGACTCTGCCATACACCGGAAAATTTCAAGTAGGGCCCGGTCTTCGTGGTGGCGGAATTCGATTCGTAGGTTCTTTTTGACCGGACTCCAAAGCAGGGTCATCCCCACTGTGGCAGAGGGTTTGCTTTAAGGATTGCTGTTGACGGTACTACTAACAGGCCCCCTCTGCTGGCCGATCATTTAATATGGAGGAGTTTTAGGCGAGTTACGCAAAGCGTTGCCTGAATTTCCCGTGCCAAACACCGTGACACTTCGTGCTGAAGCAGCAGGCAAAACCGACGCCGGCCGGGTCCGCCGTAATAACGAAGACTGCTTCGGCTTCGACCCGGCTGCCGGAATCTTTGTGGTCTGCGACGGCGTCGGAGGCCAGGCAGCGGGCGAAGTGGCAAGCAGAATTGCGGTGGATACCGTTCTGAAGCAGTACCCGCTGCTACAGGCATCGGGTGGAAAAATCGGGAACGGCCGTGGAGCCAAGCTGGAAGTTCCTTTGCTTGGCGCCTTGAAAGCTGCCCATGCCGCCGTTCTTGAAACTACAGCTTGCCGCAGTGAATGCTGTGGAATGGGCGCCACCGTAGTTGCGGCAGCATTGGCGGATGGCAAATTCACAATCGGCCATGCCGGGGACAGCCGCGCCTATTTGATCCGTGGCGGCCAGATGCGCCGTCTTACAGAAGACCACTCGCTGGTTGCCAGTTACGTGCGCGCCGGAGTCATGACCGTTCAGGAAGCCGCCGGTTCCAAACTGCAAAACATCATCTTGCGTGCCCTGGGCTGTGCTGCGCAGGTTGAGGCAGACATTCAGGAGTTCGCGGCCGAGAAAGGCGACATTGTACTGCTCTGTACGGATGGCCTCTCAAAGCCGGTCGGGGAGTCCGAGATTTTGCAGATTATCTCCGGTGCTCCTGATCTGGAATCCGCCTGCACGCAATTAGTCGAAGCAGCTAACCTCGCGGGTGGCGATGACAACGTTACCGCGCTGCTGGTGAGGGTGGACACGGACCGTTGAATCCGGTTTGGTAGTTGGAACGTCCTTCCCTTTAATTGAGTGCCTTTTCCTCTCATGCGCTCAGTTCCGGCAAGTTTATCCGGTACCACTCCCGCGCATCTTCTGAAGTCCACGAATCCGATGTCGAACTCGCGAGTCTGCTTGCTACTTCTGCCATGCTCTGTGGACGGCGCACCGGGTCTTTTTCCAGACAGGCAAGCAGCACGGCTTCCAGGTCCTTGGGAATTCTTATCTCGCTGAACTCCGAGGGAGACTTAGGCGGAGTTTGCACATGGTGCATCACCATTTCCAGTGGAGACGAGGCTTCAAACAATAGCTTGCCGGTCAGCAGCCAGTACCCGACACAGCCTAGAGAATAAATATCCGCGCGGCCATCGGCCGTTTTCCCCAGCGCAAGCTCGGGAGCCATGAATGCCGGAGTACCGGTAGTGGTTCCGGCAAGAGTGACGCTGAGATCCTGTTTCGTGTGGGCTGCGGTCTTCACCAGCCCGAAGTCGAGCACCTTCACAAAATCGTAATTTGCTCCCAGACGGCAGGCGTAAAGGTTTGCCGGCTTAATGTCGCGGTGAATCATGCCTTTGTCGTGGGCCTCTTGTAAGGAGTGGCAGGCCTGCCGCAAGAGGTAGACAGCGCGTTCTGGCCGAAGCGGGCCGAAGCGCGTTACGAGTCGTTCCAGGTCAAGCCCGCGCAGCAGTTCCATTACGTAGTAGAAGCTTCCATCGTCACTAAGGCCGAAGTCGTAAAGCGTGACGGTGTTGGGAGATTCCAGCGTGGCCGTAACCTGAGCTTCCCGCTCGAAGCGGCGGAGTGTGGTAGTGGCGTTGGTGCCGGGTCCCCCAAGAGAAGACGGGCGAATCAGTTTGATCGCCGCTGGCCGGGCCAGCCGCTGGTGCTGCGCTCGCCAGACTTCGCCCATGCCTCCGCGTCCCAGCAATTCCACCAGATAGTAGCTGCCCATGGCGCGTGCCGCGCTCACCTGCTGGCGCATGCGGTAAATGATGCGCGCGCTGATGAACGCGATGACCACGCAAACATAGTTCGGGACGGACATATGCACGATTGCCGGAATGGAAGGGTTCGTAACGCCGCGCGCCATGCCGATTGCCAGCATCAGCGGTGTCATGGAGGCCGCGCCCATGGCGCCTACCAGAGTTTTGCCGGGAGACGTTGGCACCACCAGCACAAACCACATGATCCAGACTGTGACCCAGGAAATTCCCACCAGGATTGCGCGTGAGTCCAGCGAAACCCAGGTGAAGTACATGTCAATTCCAACTGCGCCAAGCACCTCGTAAATCAGCCCCACATAGATCATCGTCGTCGGCGAAAGCTTGCGGCTGCGGGTGAGCAAAAACACCCCGAGAGAAGTCAGAATGGAAATCGTTGCCGCCAGATTGGACAAGACTTGTGAAAAGCCCGGCAGCGGCTCTTGCACCTGCGAAAAGGTTTCTACCAGATGCACCGTCAGGTACACCGCCGCGTACACCAGCGCTGTCCAGCCCAGGCGTTGATAAACATCATCGTAGTGGGCTGCCGGCGTCTCTCCACCGGCACGGGGCGTGATATGAACAGATCCCCCGCCGATCACAGGGTCGGGAGTTTGAGTTTCCAGGGTTGTAGCAGGATGTGCCATAAGTGCGTTGTCGACAGCCTTGATTGTGCTATCGGTCAGTGTTGATAAAAGCCTGTCTCGCTATCTCTGGTAACGATAGGTACAAGTAAGCTTATTGCATAGACCTACTCCTCAGGCAGTCCTGTTTGAAAAGCATCTTTAATATCAAAGCAACAAATACTTCTCTGCATTTCTTTCTATCGCGAATGAGTTTGTAAGGCGGACTGGCAGAGAGTTAGAGTACGAATGGCATCACTCCCAATAGTTCATCATCATGATTGTGCATACCCACTTAGGTGGTCTAAGGGTTATTTGCCGAGCATGCTTCCAGCGAAGCGTGCCAGCAGTTGTTCTGTGTGTAGTGAGTTTCACGGCATGCCTTGTCCATGCCCAGAATGCACCTTCCACCCGTGCTGAGGAAATTGAGCAGGCACGCGAAGCCAAGCAGGCGCAGTTGCACCCGGATGAGCCTTCCAAACTCGAAACCAGGTTGCGCGACATTAAAGATCAGCGCTGGCTGGAGAGGATCACAGCCGGGTACAACGGTTTTCGAGCCAAGATCGGGAACATGGTTACCGGAGGCGGGTTCGCGCTGGGGCCGGAATACCTGCGCGAAGACCTGATCGATGGAACCATGATGCTGCGCGCCTCCGCACAGGGGACCACCCGCCGTTATGTGAAGCTGGAAGCTGAGACCGGGTTTCGCAACCTGCTGAACGACAGCCTCACAGTGAACTTTCTGGCCTCGCACCGCAACTATGGCGGCTTAAACTATTACGGGCCAGGGCCGAACTCCACCGTAAGCGGACGCTCCAACTACCGTCTCGAAGATACGTCCGCGGATGTTTTTGGCGCCTTCCATCCAGGACGTTTCGTAAAGCTGGGAGCGTCCACCGGAGGGCTCTGGGTGAATGTGGGGCCGGGCACTGACGGCAGGCTTCCTTCTTCCGAGCAGTTGTACTCGCCAGCCGTGGCGCCAGGGATCGAC
>JBFXAV010000150.1:0-6470 GCA_050183935.1 Candidatus Korobacteraceae bacterium
AATTTGTGGGCCTCTACGGTCTTCACGCTCAGGGTGAGGAGTACCGCAATCTCCTTTACCGAGTTGCCCTCCGCCAGCAGCTTCAGTACCTCCCGCTCCCTCGGAGTCAAGGTCGAAATGCGCGGGCGCATCTTGGTGTCACGGACCCGAGCGCGGAAGTCCTCCACCAGCTTGCCCAAGACTTGGGAACTCAGGTACTTGCCGCCCTTATATACGTCCCGGACGGCGGTTACCAGTTGCGGCGCGGGCGTATCCTTCAACACATAGCCCGCAGCGCCCACTTCCAGGCACTGCACGAGATAGTCTTCATCTTCATACATGGTCAGGAACAGCACCTTGGTTTCCGGGCGGGCCTTGCGGATCTGCCGTGCTGCCTCGAAGGATGAAAGGCCGGGCATGCCAATATCCATCAGCACAACATCGGGGCGCAATTCCGCTGCCTTTTGAACGGCGTCGCCGCCGTCCGGCGATTCTCCAACAACATCGAAGTCGGATTCGCTCTCCAATAGCCGCCGCACTCCCTGGCGAAACAGCGTGTGGTCGTCAACAAGTACACATCTGATCTTTGGCATTCACGGTCCCTGTATTGGTCTGTACCCTTAGATGCCAGAAATGTCCTCTGTGTCCATTTGGTCTTTTCAGGACTAGAGGAAGATCTGGTTGGAACAACTGCTGTATTCTCTCGGAATTGCTTTTGAGCTTGAGGTTTACGCTGTTTCCGGGCGGATATTGCTGTTGGCTGCGGCCCCTCGTGCCAGTCTGGATCGCTTTACCCGGAACCCAGCATTCCGGGCCGTCCCGGTGCTTGCGTGTTGTTTTCCTGCTTTTGCGCCGACTACGTGCAGTGCTGCCGTATCGCGTGCCGTGGCTGCGCAGGTGTGTTCCAGCGGAATGTCGGCTTCCAAACTGGTGCCCTTGCCACGTACAGAGTTCACGCGCACCACCCCACCCATCGAATTAATGCGCTCGCGGATTCCGGCCAACCCGAAGCTGCGTCCGTTGAAGCTGCTTTTCAGCATTCCCTGACCATCGTCTTCCACGGAAACCCGCATCAACCCATCCTGCTGCGCCATCTGCACGGTTACACTCTTGGCCTGCGCGTGCTTGGCCACGTTGTGCAGCGCCTCCTGCACTACCCGGTAAATGGCGGTTTCGCATTCCGGAGCCAGCCGGCCCATCTCTTCGTCAATGAGTACCCGCACTCGCACCCCGGTGTTTTTTGCGAGGTCTTTGGCTTCTTTGCGGATGGCAGCTACCAGTCCTAGCTCCTGCAAAACCAATGGCGAAAGGCGCGCCACGATGCGGCGAATGCCTTCAATCGTGCGATCCACCACCGCCAGGGTCTCGTGGATTTTTTCGCGCGAGCGTCCGTTGGAACTGGTTTCCAGCATGCCCAGGTAAAGGCGAATCACCATGAGCGCCTGGCCGGTTTCGTCGTGCAGTTCACGGCTGATGCGTTTGCGTTCCTCCTCCTGTACACGCAACAAGTGTCCGGAAAGCTCGGCGATGCGTAGCTCGCGCTCTTTCACTGCCTCGGAGATGCGCGTCCGCTCGATAGCCAGTGCCGAGCGGTCGGCAATTGCCCGCAGCAGTTCGCGTTCTGAGGGCAGCCAGTTATAAGGATGGTCGAAGCCGATGGTCAATACGCCCGTTACCTGATTGCGCACCTTCAGCGGCACGCCCCAAAGCGCACGTGCCTTGTCCCGCAGGAATGGGGCTACAGACGATTCCGCAGTAACCTCCTGCAGGCAGGCGGGTTCTCCGGTATACGCAATCTCGGCGGAGAAACCCTGGCGGGGCGTAACCACCGTTAATTCGGAAGCCCGTCGTCCAAGCCCAATGGCGGCCTTCGGTTGTAATTCGTTGTGTTCATCCTTCAGCAGAACCACGCCCACGGTCGCGCCAAACGTCCGCGCAGTAATCCAAAGAGCCTGTTCCAGCAGAGAAGCCAGGCTGCCTGCCGAAAGCTCTGCATCCAGCAATGCCAGCAGGGCTGCGGATTCTTTACGCTGAGTATCAAAATAAGCGCCGGAGACCGTTACGAAAGCCGCGGAGGAAAACGTTTCCAGCGTGGCAAGGTCCTCCGCCTTGGACTGCAGGAACAGCTTTTCCAGCACTGGCTCGCACAATCCCTGGTAGATCTCCAGTGAGCGGGCGACTACGCGTGTGTCTACCTTCAACTTGCCGAGCCGCGTGCCGTAATACTGAAGACTTTCCGTATAGGCTTGAAAATCGCCCTGGCAAAACAGAGCAAACCCGGTACCAAGGTTCAAGCGCTCCAGCGCTGCCATGGCACGACCGTCGAGTTGAAACTCCTCGAACATTCGCACCCGCCATTGGGTGGTGATCTCCGGAAACATAGGTTTCAGTTCCCGTGCGATATCCACGATGCGCGTACGTGCCTTTTCTTTTAATGGCAAAACAGGGGACACGATACAGAGCTCCTGTGGGATTCTGGAGGCGAAGCGGGCGTTAAATCATAGGCTTACCGCCAAAATGCCAGACGGCAGGCTAGTTAGGACTATTGTAGACCTGCCCGTGCAAAAAAGTGAAATGAATCTCGTTGAATATTACTATATAGTAACTAATCAGGATTAAGTTCCAGAGTGGGAATGCAGGCCATGGCAAGCCCGGTCTCCTGGGCAACGCTGAGTTCTTTGGCTGGCTGCTACAATCTTCGGTTCCCATGCTCCGTTTCTACACAGCAGGTGAGTCGCACGGCGAGACGTTGGTCGCAAACATCTCCGGCATGCCCGCCGGAGTGCCAGTAGACCAGGCGTTTCTGGACCGTGAGTTATGGCGCCGCCAGCAGGGGTACGGCCGTGGCGGCCGAATGAAGATTGAAACCGACCGGGCACACATCGTCTCTGGTGTCCGCGACGGCAAGACCATCGGTTCTCCGATCGCTATCCTTCTGGAAAACAAGGATTGGAAGAACTGGACGGAAGCCTTGCCGGTAGGCTCCGGCGATCCTGAAAAGTTCCGCCGCGTGGGCTCTCCGCGTCCCGGCCATGCCGATCTTGCAGGATGCCTGAAGTACAACTTTCCCGAAGCCCGTTATGTTCTGGAACGCGCCTCCGCCCGCGAGACAGCTTCCCGCGTCGCCCTGGGCGCCATCGCCAAGTTGCTGCTGCGCGAACTCGGAATGGACGTCCTTAGCCACGTGGTGGCGGTTGGCGCAGAGGGGATTGATTCCTCCACGGTCACCTGGGAGCAGCTTCAGCAACTGCACGCCAATGAAGAAGTCCTGCTGAACGTGGTCGATCCGGAAGCCGAACAGCGCATGAAGGCCGAGGTGGACAAGGTTCTGCGCACGGGTGACACCGTGGGAGGCATTTTTGAGGTGCGGGCTCACGGTGTTCCGCCCGGCCTGGGAACCTACGCCAACTGGGATGAGCGTCTCGACGCAAACCTGGCGGCGGCGGTCATGTCTCTGCAAGCCGTCAAAGCGGTGGAGATCGGTACCGGCGTGGTCACGGCAGTCTCCCCGGGTTCCGCCGTGCAGGATGAAATTGGCTACAACAAGGCGGGGAACAGCGGCAACTTTACCGAGTTCACGCGCCCGACGAATCGTGCTGGCGGCATTGAGGGCGGCATGTCCAACGGCGAGGAGATCATTGTTCGCGGCTACCTGAAGCCCATTTCCACGCTGCGCCGCCCCTTGGCTTCGGTGGACATGGAGACTCGCGAGCCGGTCAAGGCCGCCTACGAGCGCTCCGATGTATGTGTGGTGCCCGCGGCTGGAGTCGCCGCGGAGGCCATGGTTGCGCTCACCCTCGCACGCGCCGTGCTGGAAAAGTTTGGCGGCGACTCGCTGGTGGAACTGCGACGCAACTATCTCGGATATCGCGAACAGTTAAGGAATTTCTAAATCAAGCTTTGCTGTAGGGCCTTCCGTGCAAGGCATCACGGCTGACCCGTGGCTTGATTCAACGACAGAATGGCAACAATCTACCCAATCGTGAAGTACGGCAATCCGGTGCTGGAAAAGCCGGCTGAACCCGTCACGGTCTTCGACGCCGAACTCAAGAACTTGATCGAAGACATGTTTGAATCCATGTATGCGGCACACGGCGTCGGCCTCGCCGCTCCGCAGATCGGCATTTCCAAGCGCCTGGCGGTCATCGACGTAACGTTCAAGGAAGATCCCGGAGCTAAGCTGGTGCTGGCAAATCCCGAAATCATTCGCACCGAAGGGAAGCAGACGCACAGCGAAGGTTGCCTTAGCATCCCGGAGTTCCGCGAAAACGTCACCCGCGCCCGTGTGGTCACCGTGCGAGCGCAGGATGCCACTGGCAAGTGGTACGAAAAGACCGGTGAAGACCTGCTGGCCCGTGCCTTCTTGCACGAGACCGACCACCTGAACGGAAAGCTCTACATCCAGCACCTGAGCGCGCTCAAGCGCGATCTGATGCGCCGCAAAATCCGCAAGCTGCAGAAAGCCGGCGAGTGGTAGGCGCTTTCTCAACCTTGGGTACCAGTAGCAGGTCTTCAAGTTTGCTACTGGAGCACAACGATTCCGCGATTCTCCGCTGCGAAACTCGGTGCCGCGGACCCTTTAGGTCTGCGATCCAGGGCCGATGTCCTGAACGGCTTTAGCCGCTGAGGCAGTTTTCCTTGAATTTGGAAATTGGAAACTAGAAACTTGCTCACCCATGGACCTCGTCTTTTGCGGCACCTCCGGCTTCGCTGTTCCTACTCTGCAAGCGCTGATGGACTCGCCGGAGTTCACGGTAAAACTCGTAGTCACCCAGCCCGACCGTCCGCGCGGGCGCGGCCTGGAACTGGTGGCATCACCGGTCAAGCAGCTTGCCCTGAGCCACCATCTCCCGGTCACTCAGCCCGAAAAGATTAAGAACAACCCTGAGTTCCGCGTTCAGCTCGAAGCCATTCGCCCGCAAGCTATTGTTGTGGTCGCTTACGGCCGCATCGTTCCCCAGTGGATGCTCGATCTGCCGCCGCTCGGCAACATCAATCTGCATGCATCGTTGCTTCCAAAGTATCGCGGGGCAGCGCCCATCCAGTGGGCAATTGCTCAAGGAGAAGAAGTCACAGGCGTAACGACCATGCGCATTGACGCCGGACTCGATACCGGGGACATCCTGCTCAAGCGCGAACTCGTCATCTCCCCCGACGACACAGCGGAGACTCTTTCGCCCAGGCTGGCAGAGATTGGCGCGCCTCTCATGGTTGAGACGCTGCGCGCACTTGCCGCAGGCAGCATTCAGCCAATGCCGCAGGACGATACCCAGGCCACGCTGGCGCCTATTCTCAAGAAAGAAGATGGTCGCATCGACTGGCAGCGCAGCGCGCGCGAAATCCACAATCGCTTGCGTGGATTCCAACCCTGGCCGGGAGCATTCACGACATTCCGTGGCAAGACCCTGAATATCTGGGGAGCCACGTTCCACGATGGCTCACAAGCGAGCCTCGCTCCGGGACAGATGATTGTGGAAGGCGACCGCCTGCTGGTCAGTTGCGGAGATGGAACCTCGCTGGAGCTAAGCATCGTCCAGCCTGAAGGTAAGAAGCGCATGAGCGCCGCGGACTTTGTGAGAGGCTACAGGCCGGGACGAGGGGAGATTCTGGGCTGAGTGTCTGCCACTCCGCACCACCGGACGCTTATGTTGTGGCCTTGAAGAGAGGCTGTTCTCGATAGCGACTCAGATGTGGGTTAAATTGCCGCTGATGACGCGTGCTTTAGCAGTGGTGCTTCTGTTGGTTAGCGTCGGTTCGACGCAAGATGCATTCGACACTACATTTTACCTTTGGTGCTGGAACTCGGAGTTTAAAGAGTACAGGTCTCGGTCGGCAAGAAGTCCGCTATATGTCGCGCCTGACGGGAACTCAAGTGTCTTTGCTTCCGTCAACGCAACGACTCAAAAACTTGAGGAACGGGAAGGGTGCCTGAATCGTTCCACGTTATTCCTGACTACGCAAGCGGCACCGGCACAACTGATCTATGAGCGCCAGGGTTTGCCCACCGGCCCTCAAGGCAATGGAATTCAGATTGTTGATTGGTCAAAGGATTCGACGCTTTTGCTGGCCGACGTGTTCATCTGGTGGGACGAATCCGATGTGTTTAAGCACAATCTGATGCTGTACAACGCGCGCACGCGAAGGATCCGGTTGGTGGACCTGAACGAGCTGTTCTCGAAGCACATGGGCCAGCATTGTGAGGTCGACGGCAGGCTTCGCGGGTTCACTGCTGAGAATGACGTTGTATTTGAAGCATGGCCAATTGATGAGGTCTATGGAGCGTCTTGTGTCGAGAAAACCCAATTTTGGCAGGTAGATGCAGACAACTGGCGCGTCTCGCCACTCCCTCCAGCGTACAAGACTACGCTGAACTCCAAGCGCATAAAGTGGTGAGGAAAATAGCTGATGGTATTTTCTTCATTGAGAAGACAAATGAGCCTAAAAACGCTTTCGCTGCTTTTGCTCTGTGGGGTACTAGCTTGGGGACAATC